>JAGLHR010000232.1 GCA_023143415.1 Thiomargarita sp.
CTCGAATGGTTTTGTCAATTGGACTTACACTGATCAAATTGTACGCATTACTATGTACATTAACATTAGCTATGATTACGATCCGCATAAAGTGGAAAGGATCATCCAAAAGGTGTTGGATAAAACCCCGGGCGTTCTCAGTGAACCTAAAAGTTGGGTCGTTTTATCCGATTTGAATGAAGCCAACATGAAATTCCGCATTGACTATTATTTAGATATACGCTATGCAAATTGGATAAAGCTCAAGTCAGATGTGTTGTTTAACATTTGGGATTCATTGAAAGGAGCCGGCATAAGTATGTAAAGTTTCACCACTGGAGCAAAGTGTCTCTTAAATAGCCAATTTTGATGCTTTAGAGAATTGGAGTTCAACGCTTCAGCTTTGATGCTTTAGAAAATTGGAGTTCAACGCTTCAGCTTTGATGCTTTAGAAAATTGGAGTTCAACGCTTCAGCTTTGACACCGCATCAGCCGCTTCTCTACTCGCAGAACGGCGCAACTGATGATGTAAGTCAGTAAAACGCTTTTGTAACAGAGCGACTTGATCAGGATTATCTAACCAGTGCAAACAAGCCGCCCCTAATTTTTCTGGTGTCACTTGATGTTGCAAAAACTCTGGTACCAGTGCTTCTTGTGCAAGCAGATTAGGGAGGGAAAAATAGGGAATATGAACTAGCCATTTAGCCAACCAATAAGTCAATTCTGCCATACGATAAGCGACTACCATTGGGCGTTTTAATAGCATCGCTTCTAAAGTCGCTGTACCAGAAGCCATTAATACCACATCAGCGGCTGCCATCGCTTCGCGTGATTGCCCGTCTAACAAGGTTAAGGGTAAATCAGGTGCGATTTCGGCGACTTGCTGACTCAATAACGTTTTTAAATGGGGATGAGCTAATGGTATAATAAAACGTAAATCAGAACGCCGTGCTAATAACCAACCGGCTGTCTGCAAAAAGCGATTCCCAAGTTGGCGAACTTCATTGAGTCGACTTCCTGGTAATAAGGCGATCCATATCCCTTGAGGCGGTAAACCTAAATATATTCTTGCTGCCCGTTTATCAACTTGCAACGGAATTTCATCTGCTAGAGGATGTCCGACAAATTGCACTGGAATTTGATGACGTTGATAATAGGCTGCTTCAAAGGGGAATAACGTTAACATCAAATCACAGGCGCGTGCAATTTTACGCAAACGATATTGCCGCCATGCCCAAACGGAAGGGCTGACATAATGCACTGTCGTAATGCCCGCAGATTTTAATGCAGATTCTAAACCGAGATTAAAATCGGGTGCATCAATTCCAATAAAGACATCGGGTGGATGCTGTAAAAAATGATCACGCAGATTATCCCGACATTTTTTAAGACGGGGATAATGTCTCAAAACTTCAACCAAGCCCATTACAGATAATGTTTCTAAAGGATAATGACTCTTAAATCCCGCTGCCAACATTTTGGGACCGCCAATTCCCTCAATCAAAGCGTTAGGATAATGGGCGCGGAATGCTTGAATAAGCCCCGCCCCCAATATGTCCCCTGATAATTCTCCAGCAATAATGCCAATGTGCATATTATTTCCTTTATAATGTATAGCGTTTTTCGTTTTGGTG
>JAGLHR010000233.1 GCA_023143415.1 Thiomargarita sp.
TTTTTCTTCAAAAAACTTTAGGCTGAAATATTCTTATGAAGACTGACGAAAATCTTCTGATATAGGGGCAATCCTATGAAGACTGACGAAAATCTTCTGATGTAGGGGCAATCCCTTGTGGTTGCCCTGAGTAGTTACGTTTTTTCTTTAAAAAAAACTTTAGCCTCGAACCGATTTTTTGAAAGGATTTCTTAAACCTCGTTTCGCCGCTTAGAAATCCGATTTGGCTGCGACCAAATTACTAGCGATCAAAGATCAAAGCTAAAGCGTTGAACTCCATTCGAGGCTAAAGTTTTTTCTTTAAAAAAACTTTAGCCTCGAAAAGTATTAAAACTTATGCTTCATTAATTAATTAATCATCTCTTGTACCCCACTGAGGGTAGCAAGTTTGTGCATTTGAGCGGGAATATTGCAAAAAGTCATCAGCGCATTTTGCCTCCGCAATTCTATCAACAACGCTAAACCCGCACTATCTGTGCGGGTAATATCACATAAATCTAATACTTTAGGCGGTGATCGAGGTTCAAGTTTTTTTGCTGAAAAAACTTGAACCTCGATCTGATTCCTCTCTTGTCTCTCTTTGGAAAAGGAGGAGAGTTTTTGAGTGAATTCTGTTAGCAATGCGCCGACTGTGGCAAATGTCAATTCACCAGATAACCGCCAGGTATTAGCATTTTCCACGAGGATTTGGCTCACGAGTTATTTTTTAAGCCCATTGATTTTATTGATCAATTTATCCATGCCTATCGTTCTAATATCGTTAGCAAATTCAGTACGATAATTGTTGACCAAACTGACACCGCCCACAATCACGTTGTACGCCTTCCATTTACCACGGTACTTCCGCATATTATAATTCACCTTAATGGGAGCCGCTTTCCCTTTCTGATAAACCTGAGTACGTACTGTGGCTTTCTTACCTTTTACATTGGTAGAGTATTCCACTCTTTTAACATTTCCAGATGCTTCTATTAAAGCATTTGAGTAGGTGCGTACTAAAAGACCACGAAACGCTTTAATAAAGCGTTTTTTTTGCTTCTTGCTCGCTTTTTTCCAATTTTTTCCCAGTACCTTTTTTGACATGCTGTAGAAGCTAAACACCTTGTTGACCAATTTTAAGGCTGTCGCTTCATTCCTCAGCCTATTTGGATTCTTCAGCACTTTATCTGTAGTCGTTCTGATGACATCTTCAGCAGAAGAAGCATAAGCGTTGTTGTCGATTGGCAATACCCCCAGCATACATACGAGGGCAATAGTGGTTAATATTTTTTTCATAAGCAATTTCCTCTTAATTGAACGTGTGATGGTGAAGTAAAAATTTGAAAATCCTCAAACTTCTCTGGAGATTATAACTCATTTATTTTGTGAGTCAACGTTGCTGGCTGTATTAATGTCATCCCCGTTAACAATTCACACAAAATTTATGGTGTTGAAGTGCTTGTGTTCTCTTTTGCAGCCATATTATATAAAAATTGTCCAATCAGTTGTTCTAAAATCACCGCAGATTGTGTAAGCCCTGAATCTAACTCACTGTTATCCGTCAAATATTCTTCCTCCGCCCCTGCCTCTAAGCCAATATATTGTTCACCTAATAAACCCGCCGTGAAAATACTTGTAGAGGCATCTGTCGGAATTTTACGATATTGGGATTCGATGTGCATAGTAACAATCGCTTGATAATTTTCGTCATCATAACGAATATCTGTTATTCTGCCGATACGCACTCCGCCCATTTTCACAGGCGATTTGACTTTTAATCCCCCGATATTTTCAAACTTGGCTATGATAGCATAGCCCTTTTCAGAAAATAAATCGCCTAAGTGACTTACTTTCATGGATAACATAAATAGGGCAGCAAAGCCTAATGCCACAAAAATACCTACCCAAATTTCACTATTTCTTGTTGATTGCATAAAAAACTCTCAATTAATCTTAATTTAAAAATGTTTGGAGCCAAACCGCCGAGGTTTCCAAAACATCGGCGGTTTTTCGTGAAATGATGTATCTAAACAACTATAGTTCATTTTCAGGATTTTGGAGATGATGTTTTTTCTCGTAGATTTGTATGGCGGGTTCAAGCAACTCAAAGCCGTTTTTAATACGATGTCCCATCTTACCAGTAATGGAAGCTATCCACTGATGATATTCCTCATTTGCATCGACTAATTTCTGCCAGATTTTAGGACGCACTTTCATTTGTACGATCTCCCCTTCAACATTGATACAAAAATGCTGCCAACCATGTTTGATTGTTTCCACCCAGTTAGGCAATTCAGTAATTTTGATATTAACTTCAAGTTTACCTACGGTTTTTGGCATCTTAATGGAGGAACGTTTTGGTTTAAGCTCCTTTTGTTGCTCGAACTTCATCCCTTTTTGTGGTATAAACTCATGTTTTTTCTTTAAGCTAAATCCAAAGTTTGAAGCCTCCCCTGCTCTACCGTTTCTGTCAGAAAGAAATTGAAAATCTTCCGTCTTTTTTCTTAATCCGATTGTGAGCTTGGCATTTTCAGTTGCTTGATTGCTTCTTTGAGATTGATTGATCTGCGATTTTTTCTTTAATCCCAACGTGAGCATGGGACGTTTTTCTGTACTGAGTTGATTTCCAAAATTATCTTGATTCCCAAAACGATTTTGATATTCACTTTCTTCAAGATTGGCTTGGTATTGGTTTTCAGTCTTCATATATTTATAAAAGTGATTAAGCAGTTATATTTAAAATGTCTAAATTTCAAGTTTTAAAAAACGTAACTATTCCAGTAGTGCCTCATTAATGTAAGTTGTACTTCATATTGGATAATACCTGAGTAGTTACTAAAAAACTTAAATTTTGACGAATATACTATCAGTATTTCGATTTGAAGGTCAGTTAAAAAAAACTTCTAGCCTGAAAGATTAAATATTTGTAATTACTCAGGGCAACCATAA
>JAGLHR010000234.1 GCA_023143415.1 Thiomargarita sp.
TATTCTTATTCCGACGGACGAAAATATTTTTATGTAGGGGCAATCCCTTGTGGTTGCCCTGTTACCATTTTTTAATGTATAATTAATGGTATTTAAAAAAACACAAATTCCCTACAACAGAGTAACAATATGGCTTCTAATATTCAAATCGCAAATAAAACCGAGAACGCCGCTGACTTAAATCACTCTAAAGAAACAATTGATCTAAACCATCCAGAATTATATCTCAATCGTGAATTAAGCCTACTGGCTTTTCATCGTCGCGTCTCTGCCCAAGTCACTGATCAAACAATACCATTATTAGAGCGATTACGTTTTTTATGTATTGCCAGCACTAACCTTGATGAGTTTTTTGAATTACGAGTTGCTGGTTTAAAACAAAAAGTAGTAGCGGGTTCAGTGCAGGTTGAAGCTGATAATTTGTCTTCACAAGAAACGCTTCATCGTATTAGTATCGCCGCCCATGATTTTGTTGAAGAGCAGTATCGCTTACTTAACGAAGAGATTTTACCTGCATTGGAACAAAAAGGCATTTGCTTTCTCAAGCGTGAAATGTGGACTAAAGCACAAAGCAAATGGGTGCGGGATTATTTTGATAATGAATTATTGCCTATTTTAAGCCCCATTGGGCTTGATCTGGCGCATCCTTTCCCACGTATTCTGAACAAGAGTTTGAATTTTATTATTTCCCTCAAGGGCAAAGATGCTTTTGGGCGGGATAGTGGAATGGCTGTTGTACAAGCCCCGCGTTCATTACCCCGTTTCATTCAATTTCCTGATGAATTATCTGAACATCATTACGAATTGACTTTTTTATCTTCTATTATTCATGCCTATGTTGAAGATTTATTTCCGGGCATGAAAGTGACAGGGTGTTATCAGTTTCGCGTCACCCGCAATAGCGATTTATTTGTCGATGAGGAAGAAATTGATGATTTGCTACGTGCTTTAGAAGGCGAATTGCCGGGGCGACGTTATGGGGATACTGTGCGTTTAGAAGTCCCCGACAATTGCCCAGATAAAATGATTCATTTTTTATTGAAACATTTTAAATTGACTCAAGAAGATTTATATCAAGTTAATGGACCTGTTAATCTTAATCGACTGTTAGCTTTACCTGATATGGTTGATTGTCCCGATTTGAAATTCCCTAGTTTTACGCCTGGAATTTCTAGGCATTTAGGGCGCAATTTATTTGCAACGATCCGTGATGATGATATTTTACTTCACCATCCTTTTCAAAGTTTCACAACAGTCATTGACTTTGTTCGTCAGGCGGCGACCGATCCCCATGTGTTGGCGATTAAACAAACTTTATATCGCACAGGACCTGATTCTGTGTTAGTTGATGCCTTGGTAGAAGCGGCACGCGCTAATAAAGAAGTCACGGTGGTAGTGGAATTACGAGCACGTTTTGATGAGGAAGCGAATATTCGTTTAGCTAACCGCCTACAGGAAGCAGGTGCTCATGTTGTTTATGGCGTGGTAGGATACAAAACTCATGCAAAAATGATCATGGTTGTGCGCCGCGAAGATAAGAAACTTCAGCGTTATGTGCATTTGGGTACAGGTAATTATCATGATCGAACTGCGCGTCTTTATACAGATTATGGTTTATTAACCTGTCGTAAGGATATTGGTGAAGATGTTCATAAGATATTCATGCAGTTAACGACTCTTGGGCGGGGGACCAAGTTGAAAAAAATGCTGCAAGCCCCGTTTAGTTTGCATACCGGTTTAATAGAACGTATTGAACGTGAAGCGGAAGTGGCTCGAAAAGGTAAACCTGCACATATTATGGTTAAAGTCAATGCATTAACAGAATTAAAAATAATTCATGCTTTGTATAAGGCTTCAATGGCTGGTGTTAAAATTGATTTGATCGTTCGGGGAATATGTTGTTTAAAGCCGGGCATCCCAGGTATTTCCGAAAATATTCATGTGCGTTCTATTGTGGGACGTTTTCTTGAACATACCCGCTGCTTTTATTTTCTCAATGAAGGGCAGTCCGAAGTTTTTTGTGCAAGTGCTGATTGGATGACTCGCAATTTACTGAAACGGGTGGAAGAATGTTATCCTATTGAAGAGCCTGCGCTTAAAAATCGGGTGATTGAACAGGGCTTGAAGTTGTATTTGCAAGATAATACTCAAGCTTGGGTACTTGATAAGGAGGGTCATTATACTCGTTTGATTCCTAAAGATGATGAACCTACGATTTCAGCCCAACAAACTTTATTAGAACAGTTAGCTGAAAAGGCTTGATTAGGAATGCACATTCCTTAGCTTTAATGAGTTTCAACGCTTTAGCTTTGAACTCCAATCCAAAGCTAAAACGTAACTACTCCGGGCAACCACAAGGGATTGCCCCTACATCAGCTCAGTGCAACCACAAGGGATTGCCCGATGAATATTTTCGTCCGTATTAATAAAAATATTGTTGTAGGGGCAATCCTTTATGGTTGCCTGAGTAGTTATGCTAAAACAAAAATTACGTCAATTTACCATGACAAAGTTTATACTTCTTCCCAGAACCACAAGGGCAAGGCTCATTACGCCCCACTTTACGTTCCTTTCGCACAAAAGGCTTTTTCTGTATTTTTTGCTTCGGTTGTTGTTCACTCTCTGCGCTTTCCGCCACATCATTAGCCAATCCCTCTACTTTGGCATGTCTAAACTGCATCGCGGGCATACTTTGTCGCCGTTGTTCTTCCACCGCATCGACATCAGTTTCAGCACGGATTTGCACTTTTGAGATAATACTAATGACTTCATGCTTAATTTTGTCAAGCATTTGAGAAAACATTTCAAAGGCTTCACGCTTATACTCATGTTTAGGGTTTTGATGAGCATAGCTGCGTAGGTGGATACCTTGACGTAAATGATCCATCGCCGCAAGATGTTCTTTCCAATGATTATCAAGGACTTGCAACATCACCGCCTTTTCAAAATGGCGTATGACTTTAGTACTCGCCAAGCGTTCTTTTTCAGTATAAGCAGCAACAAGGGCTTCTTCTATTTTTTCACGTAAAGGCTCCTCATGCAAACTCTCATCTTCTTCTAACCATTTCACAATCTGTAAACGTAAACCATACTGATCTTCAATGGCTTTTTCAAGTCCCTGAGTTTCCCACAATTCTTCCAAACTCTGAGGCGGAATATAGCTATCTATCACGCCCATGAGTACCTCGTGACGAATCGTTTTGATAGATTCTTCAACAGAATCAACTTCCATCAATTCGCGGCGTTGTTTATAAATAATCTTACGTTGATCATTGGCGGTATCGTCATATTCAAGCAGTTGCTTACGAATATCAAAGTTGCGTCCTTCTACCTTGCGCTGTGCATTTTCAATGGCTTTAGTGACCCAAGGATGTTCAATGGCTTCTCCTTTTTCCATGCCCAATTTCTGCATTAAACCCGCCATCTTATCAGAGGCAAAAATTCGCATCAAGTTGTCTTGTAAAGACAAATAAAAACGACTTGAACCCGGATCACCCTGCCGCCCTGAACGACCACGTAATTGATTATCAATGCGTCGTGATTCATGGCGTTCTGTGCCGATGATGTGCAAGCCATTGCTCAAGATAACCGCTTCATGACGTTTTTGCCAGTCTTGACGCATTTTTTCAATTGTTGCCTCATCCACTACTTTGTCTTTGTCTTTTCGCAGATTATCAATTTCTGCTTCGACATTACCCCCTAAGACAATATCAGTACCCCGTCCAGCCATATTGGTCGCAATAGTGACAGTTCCCGGCATTCCCGCGTTTATAATAATCTGCGCTTCTTGTTTATGGAATCTGGCATTCAACACTTGATGTTGAATTTGTTGTTTTTGCAACTGTTCCGATAATAATTCAGAGTTTTCAATTGAAGTTGTGCCAACAAGCACCGGTTGCTTACGCGCTTGGCAGTCTTTGATGTCTTCAATAATGGCTTCATATTTTTCCTCTGTTGTGAGATAGACTAAATCACCTCTATCGTCACGAACCATATCCTTATGGGTGGGAATAACGACCACTTCTAAGCTATAAATTTGTTGAAATTCAAAGGCTTCCGTATCAGCCGTCCCGGTCATTCCAGACAATTTATCATAGATACGAAAGAGATTTTGGAAAGTAATTGAAGCCAGGGTTTGATTTTCGTTTTGAATCGTCACATTTTCCTTGGCTTCAACAGCCTGATGTAATCCTTCAGACCACCGCCGTCCTGGCATTTGTCGCCCTGTAAATTCATCAACAATAATAATTTGATCGTTTTTGACAATGTAATCGACATCGCGCTGAAACAAAGAATGGGCGCGTAGTGCTGCATTGACATGGTGCATCAAGCTAATATTGGAGGCATCATACAGGCTCTCACCTTCTTTAAGAATACCCTCTTTAACGAGAGATTCTTCAATATGCCCATGTCCTTCATCACTCAAGGTAACTTGTTTGTTTTTCTCATCAATATAAAAGTCGCCAGGGACTTCAACTTCTTCATCTTTTTCCGTTTCACGTTCTTGAGGTGTTAAACTGGGAATAACAACATTGATGCGCCTGTATAAATCAGAGTTGTCATCAGTCGGTCCAGAAATAATGAGGGGGGTACGCGCTTCATCAATTAAAATTGAATCGACTTCGTCAATAATGGCAAAATGCAAATTTCGCTGGACACGCTCATTGATGCTAAAAGCCATATTGTCACGCAAATAATCAAAGCCAAATTCATTATTTGTGCCATAAGTAATATCAGTAGCATAAGCCGCTTTTTTTGTTTCATGTGACATATCGGCAATGATCACGCCTGTCGTCAGGCCAAGAAAATGATAAATGTTGCCCATCCATTCGGCATCACGCCCGGCTAGATAATCATTGACGGTGATGATATGAACCCCCTTACCTGGGAGGGCGTTCAGATAGGCTGCTAGAGTGGCGACTAAGGTTTTACCTTCGCCTGTCCGCATTTCAGTAATTTTGCCTTGGTGGAGTACCATGCCACCAATCAGTTGTACGTCAAAATGACGCATATTTAATGTGCGCTTTCCTGCTTCACGAACAGTCGCAAAAGCTTCTGGCAGTAAATCGTCTAATGAACTACCTGCATCTAAGCGTTCACGAAATTCCGCCGTTTTGGCTTTTAATTGTTCATCAGTCAGGACAGATATAGAGGGTTCGAAACTGTTAATTTGTTTAACAGACTTATACATCTGTTTAATGAGCCGTTCATTGCGGCTACCAAAAAATCGAGTAAAAAATTTGCTGATCATCTGTATTTTTAATAATTTGTTATTTGTGAGGACGAGGCTAAAGTTTTTTTCAAAAAATGGTAAGCCTCGTTTAGTTATTATTATATTGTCATGTTTCGAGGTTTAACGCACGAAAGTTTTTTGATAATTTTTGATAAAAGGATTCTAATTGTAATTAATTATAAGTGATGTCACGGTTGAGAGTACAACGAATTGACGAAATAAACGAATTTTGTGAAATGTTCAAGATTAAAATCAGGCGTTTTGTTCACTTAACCACTATTTTCACATTTTTCAAGTACATTCCATCTAAAATTAAACATTAATATTATTTTCAATAATGATTGAATATTTTGAACAATACTCATTACAGCATTAATTAAGTATATTCATTAAAAGGAACTCGCAAAATCATTTTTTTCAAAGCAAAAAGTTTTTGTCAAATTTTTAGCCTCTAAAGCAATAGCTAAAGCAATTGGCTAAAAACTTTTGATGGGAAAGTTATTGAAACTGACGTTTTTTAAAGAAAAATTTCGCCTTGAACGGGTTCTAAAAGGATCGTTTGCTCATGTTTCTTGCATATTACTAAAAAGTTTATAACTACGTTCAGTATAACCTCGAAAGTATTCTAAAAGGATCGTTTAATCATGTCTAAATATTATGTGGTTATTAAACGTCATGCGTTACGACTATTGATCAGTTTAACTATTTTGTTATTTTTTATTTTACATGTGACGAAATTCATTGAATGGGATTTTATTAACGCCTTAGAAAATAAGGCTTATGATGTTAGGGTGAGACTGACCATGCCTAATATTGTGGATTCCCGTATTGTTATTGTCGATATTGATGAACAAAGTTTGAATGAAATAGGTCGTTGGCCTTGGAATCGCAAAGTGATTGCAAATCTGATTGAGCAATTATTTAATACCTACCATATTGATGTTCTTGGTATGGATGTCGTATTTGCCGAACCTGATAACAGTTCAGGTTTAAAACAATTGCGGGAATTGGCTCAAGGGCCTCTTAAAGAGGCGAAGAGATTTTCAGAAATATTAAAAACACTTGAAACTGAACTTGATTATGATGCTTTATTAGCCAAAAGTATGCGAAACCGTCGAATCGTGTTGGGCTACGCTTTTCCTATTGGTCAAGATGGAGCGCAAGTTGAAGCCGGTAAATTGCCGCCCCCTGTTTTTAGCCGCGAAGAGGTACAAACTTATCAGTTGAATTATATCACTGCTAATGGTTTTGCAGGTAATTTACCCGAATTTCAGGCGAATGCGATGACAGCAGGACATTTTGTTTTTACGCCTGATCCTGATGGTATTGTACGACGTGTACCTATGCTTTATGGTTATAAAGGGCAATTATATGAATCACTTTCATTAGCAGTTGCCCGCGCCGTATTTGGGAATCCTAAAATCAAGTTAGGCGTTGTGACTTCTGAGAGCAGTTATCATAACCTAGAATTTCTAAAGATGGGTAATCGGAATATTCCTGTTGCTGGAAATATTCAAACTTTAATACCCTTTCAAGGAAGTCAGGGTAGTTTTCCTTATGTTTCAGCAAGTGATGTTTTAAATAAACAGGTGAAGAACCCTGAAATACTGAAAGATAAGATCGTATTACTTGGCACCAGCGCCGCGGGTTTGTGGGATTTGCGTGCGACTCCTGTTGAAGAAATCTATCCGGGTGTTGAAATTCATGCCAGTCTGATTTCAGGTTTATTAGATAATAGAATCATGGAAAATCCTAACTATATGATTGGTATGGAAGTTTCCCTTTTAATCTTGATTGGTTTAGTCATGATTATTGTTTTACCACTACTCAGTCCATTGTTAGCGACTGTTGGTACGATAATCGTTTTTGGATTTGTCTTTGGACTTAATATTAACATTTGGACTCAAATGCAACTCGTTTTGCCTTTAGCAACAACGTTTTTACTCATGTTAACCTTGTTTCTTTTTAACATGTCTTATGGATATTTCATTGAAACCAGTAATAAACGCAATTTAACAGGGTTATTTGGACAATATGTGCCACCCGAATTGGTTGATGAAATGAGTAATAATCTGGGTAGAGAGTTTTCTATGGAGGGCGAAAGTCGGGAAATGACCGTCTTATTTTCAGATATACGTGACTTTACTAGCATTTCTGAAAATTTAGCTTTAGCACCTAAAGAGCTGTCTCAGTTAATGAATGAATATCTTACTCCCATGACTCATGCCATTCATCATCATCGAGGGACTATTGACAAATATATAGGTGATGCTATCATGGCTTTTTGGAATGCCCCTTTAAATGATCCTCATCATGCGCGTCATGCTATAGATACGGCTATGGAAATGCTTGAGCGTTTAAAAGAAATACAGTTGAAATTTCATGCAAAAGGTTGGCCTGAAATCAATATAGGTATTGGCTTAAATACTGGCATTATGAACGTTGGTAACATGGGTTCGCAATTTCGTATAGCTTATACCGTATTAGGCGATGCCGTGAATTTAGCCTCACGCTTAGAAGGAACCACTAAGCAATATGGTGTACAAATTATCGTCAGTGAAATGACTAAAGCCGCTGTGCCAGAATATCTTTATCGTAAATTGGATTTTGTGAGAGTTAAGGGAAAAGTTCAGCCCGTTGCCATTTTTGAACCCGTTGGATTGCATGGCCAGATCGCGCTAAATGTGATGGCGGAAATCGCTCATTATGAGCAAGCCCTTGAACATTATCAACAACAACATTGGCCTCTTGCGAGAAAAAAATTTGCCCGATTATGTGAAGAATATCCTGAACGTTTCTTATATTCACTTTATCTCAAAAGGATTGAAAACTTTATAAAAAATCCACCAGGCGACAATTGGGATGGTATATATACTTTTACGACTAAATGATTAGAGGAATGTGGGTATATTCGATGTTCAAGTTTTCAAGAAAGTTCAGCGTCTTAGCATTGAAATAAGTGGAGTTCGAGGTTTAAGTTTTTTGAAAAAAACTTAAACCTCGAAAACGCTTTAGCTTTGTGGAGTACAACGCTTTAGCTTTGTGGAGTACAACGCTTTAGCTTTGTGTGGAGTAGAACGCTTTAGGAATGAGGCTTTAATAACTGCCGAAACTTTAAAGCCAAACCTGACAGGTTTTTAAAACCTGTCAGGTTTAGTTTTATGTATTATTCAATTCTCATTCCTTAGCTTTGTGGAGTACAGTTCAAAACGAGTCAGCTTGAGCTAACTTTAGTTTTTCATCTCAGAAACGAAGTAATGAACGAAGCAAAATTATTGATTCTGAAGCTGTTAATGCGAATTAAAAATGTATAAAGCCCTTTTAAATCAAATAGTTAATAGTATTTAAAAACGGTTCAAAAGCCAAAGCGTTGGACTTCAAAAAGCAAAGCGTTGGACTCCAATCTTAATTCGCATTATTATTTTGCAAGAAGCGCTCACTTGAATTAATTCTCATAAACAGAATCTGTTTTTGGTGCAATGATACATCCGCATCCATCATCATCAAAAAATTCGTCATCACTGGAGTCACAGTTTAGCTCAAATTCCTCGTCTTCACATTCTGCGGGCAACTCACTGACATATTCTTTGAAACTCAAGAGATTACCGGATTCTCTCATTTTTTGATAGACCAATTCGACATCTTTCATTTGGGTTAAATCGGTGGCTCTGGCGTATAAATCGTAAGCGATAGCAGCATCCATTCGGGGTATCACAGTATGTATTTCAAATAGACTTTTGCTATTTTTCTCATTTTGTTTAATTTGTACAATATACAGTAAACCTTCTTCCCAGTCTAAACTGAGCATGAAAGGCCCTAAAAAATCACTGTTTTTAGGTAACATTTCTGTTGTTTCCCAGTCGTCTTTTTCAATCTTTGTCCATTTGAAACCGACTAATGGTAATCCAGTTTTATTAGGAGACCATGCTGTTTCTTTACCTTGTTGAATCCAGTTTTTTGGAATCTCAATGGTAATGCTCGCCTCTTTGATTTCTAGGGACTTATATTCTGATTTGGATGATGGCGAAGCGGGTGATGAATCAGATAATGGTTTAGCGTTGATCACTTGGGAGAATAATATCAAGCTAATCATCATTAATTTTGTTGGTGAAAAAAAAATTTTCATTGTATTTTCAAATATTTGGAGATAAAAAAATTCAAAAAACAGTAACGATTCAGCCTTGAAATCAATTGCAAGGCTGAAAGTTAAAGTTTCCTAAAGGAGACTGAATAAATTATTTTGATTTTAGCTGAGCCTCCTTTAGCTTTCAGCCTTGAAATTGATTTCAAGGCTGAGTAACAAAGATTAAAAGGGCTTATTTCGCCGCTTGGCTTTGATAATAGCCCATCAAAATCTTTGCCACTTCTGGGCGTGAAAATTCTGGTGGCAAATCTTTGCCCTCAGATAACATCTTACGCACCTTTGTACCAGAAAGGATGACAAAATCCTCTTTGGTATGATCTGGCACATCGCGCATCATAACAACCTTGTTTAATTTCTTGGAATAGGCGGTGTGATCAGCGCGGAAAATTTCAATTTCAAGCGCACCCGCAGGGACTTTTTCATCAAAAATCGTTTGGGCATCAAAAGCACCATAGTAGTCACCTACCCCAGCATGATCGCGCCCGACGATAAGATGGGTACATCCGGTATTTTGGCGGAATGTGGCATGTAATATGGCTTCACGGGGTCCAGCATAGAGCATGTCGAAACCGTAGCCAGCAACCATAACGGTGTTGGGTGGGAAATACACATCTACCATCTTACGAATGGCAGCGTCGCGCACAGGTGCTGGAATATCACCCGGTTTCAATTTACCCAGCAACATGTGAACGAGAATACCATCCGTTTTGAGCCTATCATGTGCCATTCTGCACAATTCTTCATGGGCGCGGTGCATGGGGTTGCGCGTTTGAAAGGCCACGACTTTATTCCAGCCACGTTCAGCAATTTCATTGCGAATTTCAACAGCGGTACGGAATGTGTCTGGAAAATCTTCTTGGAAGTAGCTGAAATTTAAAACTTGAATCGGACCAGAGATGACATATTTACCGAGATTAAGGAAATTTGTCGCACCTGGATGTCCTGCATCTAAGGTGGTGAAAATATTCTCAGTGATGGCATTGAGTTGCTCTGTACTGATTTCTTCAATGGCTTCAATGTCTTGAATTGCTATCACAGGATTGCCTTCCACATTGGGATCACGCAATGCGATACGTTTGGCGTTTTTAATCGCCGAAATATCGTCAGTGCGATTGACAATGGGGACAGGCCAAAATAAACCACTGGTTGTCTGCAATTTTTCTGCAACGCTTAACATATCGGCGATATTCATGTAACCTGTTAATGGGTTAAAATAACCCGCACCGAGCATCACCGCGTTGGTTGCTGCTGCCGAATTGAGTAGCAAAGAGGGTAAACTTTCGGCTTCTTTTTTGAGTTCATGATGTTTTTTTTCATCATAAACAAATAATGGATTTAATTTTTCAGAACCATGTGGTTTTATCATTATTTTTTCCTATAATTTTTCAGATAAATCTTTTTACTAAAAAGAAACCAAGTTTTTTCAAGAAACAGGCCATTTCTTAGAATTTATTTTTCTGAACGTCTATAAATCAATTTTAGGCTAATTTTCCAACAAACTTTAGCCTCGAAGGGTTATCAAAGTAACAAATTTTTCATTATACTCGATCATCAAGTTTTTCGTCTGACAACACTAACTACAAGGATTGTATATCAAATTCGAGGTTCAAGTTTCCTGAAGAAAAACTTGAACCTCGAATGGATTAAAAACGAGCAGACGATCCAATCCATTCGAGGCTTACAGTTTTTTTTAAAGAAAAAACTGTAAGCCTCGAATCTTATATACAATCCTTGTAGTTATTGTTTGGGATAATGAGAAAACTTGATGATCGAGTTATACTGAATGTATTTCAAAATAGTGAAAATTTTATCAAAATTATCATTTATGATAATTAAATGTTTATTTTTAAAACAAATAATAAATAACGAATTAAAATATAACAATACTATTATTAATAATTATTTCCACTTATCAAATATTTTTGTTATTTTGAGGCTTTAAAACCAATGACATCTGATTTATCCACATTTTATCTCTTATTGAAACGCGATTTAACTTTAGCTTATCGCCATCGTGCAGAATTAGCTAACCCTTTGTTATTTTTTATTATTGTTGTGAGTCTATTTCCGCTAGGTATTTCGCCTGAATCGAAGATTTTACAGGGCATTGCGCCGGGGGTGATTTGGGTAGCGGCATTATTGGCGGCGATGTTATCATTGGATAGTCTATTTCGATCCGATTTTGAAGATGGTAGTTTGGAACAAATGGCGTTATCCGAACATTCTTTGCCAGTACTTGTGTTGGCAAAAGTTTTAGCGCATTGGCTCATTACTGGCTTGCCGCTTATCGTTTTGGCTCCTTTTTTGGGCATATTGCTTTTTTTACCAGAGAATGCGATGTTGACGCTCATTGCAACTTTGGCAATAGGTACGCCTATTTTAAGTTTAGTTGGTGCAATAGGCGTTGCTTTAACTGTTGGATTACGGCGTGGAGGTGTATTATTGTCTCTATTGGTATTGCCTTTATATATTCCTGTCTTGATTTTTGCGGCTGGTGCTGTTAATGAGGCGGCGAGGGGTTTTCCAGTCGCTGGGCATTTGTATTTTTTGGGGGCATTGCTTTCTTTATCTTTGACGCTTGCGCCTTTTGCGACGGCATCTGCTTTGCGAATTAGTTTAAGTTGAATGGTGAATGATGAATGGTGAATGATGAATGGTGAATGGTGAATGATGAATGGTGAATGGTGAATGGTGAATGATACATTTTTCTTTTGCGTAAAATACATCACTCGTAAGGGCAAACTTGCCCTTTTTTGTATTTAACCGAAATATATTCAATTCACCATTCATAATTCACCATTTATAATTCACCATTTATAATTCACCATTCACCATTCACCATTAAGGAACGTGCATGAAATAAATTCGACAATGTTGAATCAGACCTGACAGGTTTCCAAAACCTGTCAGGTCTAGTCGGAGAGTTTATTTCATGCACGTTCCTCACCATTCACCATTCACCATTCATCATTCGAGGTTTGAGTTTTTTGAAGAAAAACTCAAACCTCGAAACCATTCACCATTATTGGTCAATTGAAAATGTGGGCTTTTATCTATAAATTTTCATCTCCTAAATATTTTTATACGCTTTCAGGGCGTTTAATTCCTTGGTTTGGTTGGTTTTGTCTCGCATTTATGCTGGCAGGACTTTATTATGGCTTATTTGTCGCACCGGAAGATTATCAACAGGGCGAGAGCTATCGAATTATGTTTGTGCATGTTCCCGCAGCATGGATGTCTATGTTTATCTATATGGTGATGGCTGTTGCTGGGGGCATTGGATTGGTTTGGCGAATCAAGTTGGCTGAAGTGATAGCAGCCAGTTCTGCTCCAATTGGTGCGTCGTTTACCTTTTTAGCCTTGGCAACTGGGGCTTTATGGGGAAAACCGATGTGGGGTGCTTGGTGGGTATGGGATGCCCGTTTGACTTCTGAGTTAATTTTGCTGTTCTTATATTTGGGTGTGATTGCCCTTAACTCTGCTATTGACGATAAACGCACTGCTTCGCGAGCGAGTGCGGTGTTAGCATTAGTAGGCGTGGTGAATATTCCTATTATTCATTATTCGGTGGAATGGTGGAATACTTTACATCAAGGACCAACCGTGACTAAATTTGATGCCCCTTCGATTCATATTTCGATGCTGATTCCTTTATTGCTCATGGCAATCGCTTTTAAATTGTATTATGTCATGGTGGTGCTCAAACAAGCGCGTTGTGAGGTGCTTGATAGGGAACGGAATACCAGTTGGGTGCAAGATTTAGTTAGGAAATCTGAAATGAATTGATTGATGGTTGGTATTTATCGTATTTCAGAAAAATGTCACGTTTTAAAGACCTCAGAGGTTTTGGAAACCTCTGAGGTATAGGCCAAAACATTAAACGTGATCGGATGATTAAAATTTTTTGAGTCAACAGATATTTCACCTTTGTACAGGACATTTTTTATTGTCAGAATCAGAATTGGCCGAATTTTCAAATTTTCAGAATGAAAAATCAAGTGAGTTTTCATTAATTTATGAGGTTTTAAATTCTGTTAATTCTCAAATTCTGAAAATTCTGATTCTAACAATGGAAAGGAATTTAAATCAATGACTTATAAAAAAAATTCCTGTACAAAGCCCATCGCTGAAGATTTAACCCAATTATTACAGGCGTGTTATAGCCAGATCCTTTGTACAGGACATTTTTTATTGTCAGAATCAGAATTGGCCGAATTTTCAAATTTTCAGAATGAAAAATCAAGTGAGTTTTCATTAATTTATGAGGTTTTAAATTCTGTTAATTCTCAAATTCTGAAAATTCTGATTCTAACAATGGAAAGGAATTTAAATCAATGACTTATAAAAAAATGTCCTGTACAAAGCCCATCGCTGAAGATTTAACCCAATTATTACAGGCGTGTTATAAAATTTTTACGGAATAATTTTTTGATGAGCTTCACTCACTTTAGTCAGGGGTAATAATTTATAACTATATGATTTGTATAAATAAAAAATATTTTTAAATTTATCAATGCGTAAGGGCTATTTAATGACAGAACTAAAAGCGTTAATTTTTGATGTTGATGGTACGCTGGCTGAAACGGAGCGAGATGCTCATCGTGTTGCGTTTAATGACACTTTTGCTGAATATGGTTTGGATTGGAATTGGTCTGAGGAATTGTATGGTGAGTTGCTATCTGTCACAGGTGGCAAGGAGCGTATGAAATTTTATGTGGAGAATTATCGCACTGATGATCTCCGTCGCTCTAATTTAGATGGCTTTATTGCGGAGTTACACCAAAGAAAGACTGCTTTTTATAATGAATTATTAGCGCGTCGTCCTATTTCTCTTCGTTTGGGGATTGTTCGTTTGTTGAAAGAAGCCCGTAATGAGGGTTTGCGATTGGCGATTGCGACGACGACGAGTGATAAAAATGTGATCACTTTGCTTGAACATAGTTTGAGTTCAGATTCTGTTGGATGGTTTGATGTCATTGCTGCCGGTGATATGGTGTCGGCGAAGAAACCGGCACCTGATATTTATCATCATGCTTTGAAAGAATTAGGGTTAAAAGCCGAAAATTGTATTGCTTTTGAGGATTCAAAGAATGGTTTTCGCGCCGCAAGAGATGCTGATTTACGCAGTGTTATTACTCCCAGTGATTATACTCGTAATGACGATTTTACTGGCGCAACGTTGATACTTAATCATTTGGGTGAACCTGATGAACCTTTTACGGTGTTGGCGGGAGAGGTTGGTGATGCGCGTTATGTAGATGTTGCTTTGTTACGCCGTTTATAAAGAATCAAGTATTGATGAGAAAATGTTCCCTATAATTTGAATCAGAATTTTCAGAATTTGAGAATTTTCAGAATTAAAAAATAATGGCTAAAATTTTAAATTTTTGATTTTATTGAATATATTTTTTTATTCTTTAAAAAAAACCTAAAAATAAATCATTTATTTTAAATATAACATTCGAGGTTCAAGTTTTTTTACAGAAAAAACTTGAACCTCGAATATATTTATTCTGAAAATTCTCAAATTCTCAAATTCTGATTCAAACAATAAATAATGGAACAATTTTACTTACTGTGTTCATGCTTTTGTATATATCCGTATTGACGGAGGGAGGGATTCGAGTAAAGGCATTCCCAAACAGAGTTTGGGAACGAGTAACAACGAGTAACAAACCTGGCAGGTCTTGTTAACCATTCACCATTTACCATTATTCCCATTCAATCGTCGCTGGCGGTTTACCAGAAATATCATAAGTGACTCGCGAAATGCCTTCCACTTCATTAATAATGCGATTTGACAGCTTTTCTAAGAGATCGTAAGGTAATTGTGCCCACCGCGCTGTCATAAAATCAACCGTTTCTACCGCCCGTAAAGCGACGACATAGCCATAATGCCGTGCATCCCCCATCACGCCAACCGATTTTACCGGTAAGAATACCGCAAATGCTTGACTGACTTTATTATACCAACCCTGTTTGTGTAATTCTTCAATAAAAATGGCATCCGCTTGGCGCAAAATATCAGCATAAGTCTTTTTGACTTCGCCTAAAATCCGCACGGCTAAACCGGGTCCTGGAAAGGGATGACGATAAACCATTTCATACGGCAAACCTAATTCTACGCCAATTTTACGCACTTCATCCTTAAATAATTCACGTAGTGGTTCAATGAGTTTCAGTTTCATTTTATCGGGTAAACAGCCGACATTGTGATGAGATTTAATAACCCCTGCTTTGCCTGATGCGGCTGATTCAATCACATCGGGATAAATTGTTCCTTGTGCAAGCCAAGCCACATTTTTTAATTTAGACGCTTCTTCTTCAAAAACGTCAATAAATAAATAACCAATGATTTTTCGTTTTTGCTCAGGATCAGATATTCCTTTTAATGCGCTTAAAAAACGTGCTTGGGCATCAACACGTATAACGCGCACCCCAAGATGTTGAACAAAGGTTGTCATAACTTGATCGGCTTCATGCAAACGGAGTAAGCCGTTATCAACAAATACGCAAGTTAATTGTTCGCCGATGGCGCGGTGCAATAAGGCGGCGACGACAGATGAATCGACACCGCCTGATAATGCTAATAGTACTTTGTCTTCACCGACTTGAGCTCGAATCTTTTCAAGATTATCATTAATCATCAGATCAGGGAACCATAACGCATCACAGCGACAGATGTCCTGTACAAACCGTTGCAAAATCCTCGCGCCTTGTAAAGTGTGAGTGACTTCTGGGTGAAATTGTAAGCCGTAAAAATGACGAGATTCATCAGCAATGGCTGCAATGGGCGCGTTATCGGTTGATGCAATGATTTTAAAATCAGGGGGTAAGTGAGTGACGCGATCACCGTGACTCATCCAGACTTCTAATAAGCCATAGCCCTCTTCGCTGATATGATCTTCAATCTTGTCGAGTAATTGCGAATGCCCCCTTGCACGCACTTGGGCATAACCAAATTCACGCAAAAGGGACGTTTCAACTTCTCCTCCCAATTGTAATGCCATGATGTGCATACCATAACAAATACCTAATACGGGTACGCCCAAGGTGAAAACACAATCTGGAGCGCGAATCTCTTTTTCATTGACAGATTCAGGGCTACCCGATAAAATAATGCCTTTGGGCTTAAAATCAGAAATCGCTTGTTTTTTAATGTCATAGGGGTGAATTTCACAGTAAACGCCCGCTTCCCTGATGCGTCGAGCTATCAGTTGCGTATATTGTGAACCAAAATCAAGGATTAAAATACGATGTGCGTGGATATTTGGCATAAATTTAATTTTCCTCTGCGAGCTTTAGGGCTTCATCAATTAATTTCATATTGATACGCAAACCGACATTTTGCAATTGAGTCAATAAAGGTTTTATTTTTGCGATTTTTCCATTCTTTTTTGCTAAGAGAAGTACACCTAAAGTACCACGAACCGGAATGTTTAAGGCAGACGCACAATTTCTAGCCGCTCGATCATCCACAATACCCACACAATCAGAATGTGTATGTACATAAGAAAGTACCTGACTTTCTCCTAAGCCTAACAACCATGTTGATATAAGTGGTATAACATTATTCGTCTGTTCCTGTACCCATAAGTTTCCTTCATTTTCTAACCAACGCCTAGCGACATCATTTTTGGCACCACATTGAATTTCTTGTGCAACACCCGCCGGAATCACCATTTCATCAGGTAATTCATGCAGCAAAGCAACTTGTCCAATTTTGGAGAGTAAAATCAGTGGTGAACTATCAATTATCCAACGTTTAATCATCAGCTAAAAACTCCGCCGTTAATTCTTCTGGTGTCATCTGAATAGGCGAGACTTGAAAACGTGACAAAGCATTTATAAACTGTTGGCGATTCACATCAGCTAATTCTGCCGCTTTCGCTTGAGAAATTTGACCTATTTCAAACCATTTGATTGCCGCCGCAAGACGCATTTCTTTAATAAAGCCGTCAGGGTGGGTACGCAGGATAGAAAAAACATCTTGGGGTAAATCTATTGTAAGTTGTATGGATGACATATTAAACCTCGTTGTAAAGATGTATTTGAGATTGAAATATCTGTTGATAAAGTAAGGAACGTGCATAAAATAATTTCTACAACGTTGCTTCAAACCTGACAGGTTTTTAAAACCTGTCAGGTATTCGAGGTTTTAGTTTTTTAAAGAAAAACTAAAACCTCGAATGCTTTTACTCGACTATCAAGTTTTTTAAACGATAACAATAACTACAAGGATTATTTATCAGAAAGGATAGATAAAAAACGATTATAAATCAAACAGTTAAGAAATACCGAGTGATTATCCTTTCTTATAAATAATCCTTGTAGTTATAGTGCTTATAGTTATTGTGCTTGTAGTTATAGTGTTTTGAATAGAGACATGTTAAAAAACTTGATAGTCGAGTTTTAGCAGTTTTTTAAAAAAACTTTTTCAAAATCAAAACATTATAAATTAAAAAGCTCAAAGCTGAAGCGTTGAACTCCAAAAAAATTCAAAGCGTTGAACTCTAAAAAGAAAGCAGCGAAGCTAATAAACTTCAAAAGTTTAACTCTTAATTCGCTGGATTAATTCAAAAGTATTAAAATTCTCTTGAATGATTTAATTCATAATTCATAATTCATAATTCACAATTAGAATAACTATGTCAACAATCACTCATCTTTATCGTTATCCAATTAAGGGCATGAGCCCTGAAGAGTTGCAGCGCGTCTCTTTAAAAGCGGGCGAAACAATACCACTGGATCGCTGTTTTGCTTTAGCGCATGGAACAACCCATTTTAACCCAGATGCACCACAACATCTTCCTAAAACGCATTTTTTGATGTTGATGAAAAATGAACGTTTGGCGGCTTTGAGTACGATTTATAATGATAGTACAGGTATTTTGCAGATTTTCCAAAAAGATAAACAACTTGTCAGTGGCTGTTTACAAGAAAGTGATGGGCGAAAAGCGATTGAAGATTTTTTTGCTTTCTATCTTGGCGATGAAATACGGGGGATTCCTAAGTTGGTGCAAGCCCCTAAACATAGCATTTCTGATGTCGATGCAAAGGTGTTATCATGTATCAATTTAGCCAGTGTGCGTGAATTGGAGAAGGTGTTAGGTACAACCGTTCATCCCTTGCGATTTCGTGCGAATGTCTATTTTGATGACACACCGCCTTGGGATGAGTTAAATTGGGTAGGTAAAGAATTTATATTGGGTACAGCTAAAGTGCGTGTTTTTAAACCCATTAAACGCTGTGCAGCGACTAATGTTAATCCGCAAACGGCGGAGCGAGATTTACAGATTCCGTCTAGTTTGCTTAAAACGTTTAAGCATTGCTATTTGGGGATTTATGTACAAGTGATTGGTGATGGTGAAGTTACTGCTGGGGATAGATTTGTAGTAGAATAAACGGGTTCTTTTAACATTTTTAGTCACTATTTAGCCTTTTAGAAACCCAGTTTTTTGAAAAAATTGGGTTTCTTTTATATTATTCCGTCGCGTATTTTGTTTTCAAAATGTTTCTAAATATCTACAAACCGTCTCGCAAAAATTTATAGATATATTATGGAATCTATTTACAAACTCCCATTAATGTTAGAACCACAGCCAGAAGGGGGTTACACAATAACTTGCCCTCTGTTGCCCAATTTAGTCACAGAAGCAGATACCTTGGAGGAGGTAATACCTCATGTTGCAGACGCTTTAGCCGCCTTAATTGAGGGCTACGAAGAATTAAAGCAACCGCTGCCTGCTGTTTTACAGCCTTTGCCTTCTGCTTCAACACTTTGGTCAGAAACCTTGATTCAGATCAGAACAGCATGAAATATAGAGAAGTTGCTACCAAACTACACAAACTGGGTTGCCAAGAAATTCCGCGTCGTGGTGGCGGTTCTCATCGTAAATGGTACAACCCAAACAATGGTACCATTGTTCCAGTACCTGATTGGGGTAATAAAGACTTAAAGATAGGTACACTTCGCCATATTGTTCGTATCTTGGGGTTAGATTGGGAAGAATTTAAGCGAATTTGATCATTGTCGCTTCCCATTTCTATAATTTTTTGATTATTAAATCAATGAGTTATAAAAAACTGAACATTGAGTAAAAGCCTTTTTGAAAGGCGATAAAATAGGATATATCCCATGACGAGTCAATCTAAAGCTGAACCATCTGAAGACATTTCTCAACTTCTCATTTCCGTCACCTCCGATGAACTCAAGAATATATTTGATGATAAAGATGTTGTGAGCCTTGAGTACCCTGCGGATGAATTTCCCACACATCAAACACGGATAATGATGACTTTTAGCGAGCAGTCAGGTAAAAAATCGCAATATATTGAACTTCAAGAATGGCTTGATTTGCTTGAGAATTTTATTCAAAGCAAACAGGAGGAGGAAGAGGAACAAGAGGAGCAAAGCGTGCCTAACATGCCGTTCATGGATAATTTCCAACATGAAGAGCATGGTGAAAGTTTCGTTTGTATCGTTTCTTTTAAGGTTGATGAGGATGAGGATAATGTGAATCAAATTGTTGTCGAACCTGAAGAGAGAAATGATTGTGTCAACAATCTTCTTGAAACTTATCCTCATTCACATTTAGATTTGACGATAAAATTTATGTGTAAAAAGTGTTTTCAAGAACAGTTGCTTGAGCAGATAGAAGAAGAATTTGATTATTATGGGGGTTCTAGGATGATTCATTAACGTTGCTTCAAACCTGACAGGTTTTAAAAACCTGTCAGGTATTCGAGGTTTTAGTTTTTCTTCAAAAAACTAAAACCTCGAATGTTGTCGATTTTCCATTATGACGAAATTAATTTTTTCAAAAATAACCAGAAGAACTGATTTAAAACATTTTATTCATCTTGAAGAAAAAACAGTCGCGACTTATGACTGGATTCAAATAGATTCAGTGTCATTAAATGAAACTCAACTATCAAGTTTTTTTAAGCACAATAATAACTACAAGGATTATTTATAAGAAAGGATAGGTAAAAAAACATGATAAATCAAAGAGTTAATATCGAGTTATTCTCCTTTCTTATAAATAATCCTTGTAGTTATAGTGTTTGTCGTTATAAATACTGAAGCACAAGTTTTAACACTTTCATATCCGATAATTTCTGCTTCAGTACTTAGTGCTTGTCGTTGCTGATCTAATCCTTGTAGTTAGAATTATGGTTGTTAAAAAACTTGATAGTCGAGTGAAAGAGAATATTTAAAATCTTAAAAAAGATAGTGACTAATAAGTTAATGGTGAATGGTTAATGATTAATGGTGAATGGTTAATGGTTAATGGTGAATTAAATCAATCGTTTATATAAAATTTATACAATAATTCATAATTCACCATTGGAGAAATTCACCATTCATCATTAACTAAAATGTTTTAGCGTGCGACATACTAAATCATACTCAATCTCAAATTGTGTCAACGTAATATTGCTCAAATCGTTTGCTTGAGCCCGTTTTTCTAACTCATCAGCCTGTTGAGCTAATTTATGTACACCCAAATTACCACTACTTGATTTAAGCGCATGTGTTGCTCGTCTTAAACTCTTGGCATCTCCCTGAGCAACCGCTTTACGTAATGAATTAACTAATTTATTGGCATCATTTTGATAGGTTTGTATCAAATCAGAAAAAATTTCATGTTCATCTTCACCGATGAAATCAGCTAATGTGCTTTTTATCTCCTGTATTAGTAAAACCTCTTCTTGGGTAGGTGAATTTTTCACCTCAATATTTGAATTATTAGATGTCTGCATTTTTAAATTATTGAATTCCTTGTTGTAAATATCTCAGCAATTCCCGCTAAAAAAATAA
>JAGLHR010000235.1 GCA_023143415.1 Thiomargarita sp.
TGGAGTCCAACGCTTTAGCTTTGGCTTTATTTATAAACGTGTTTAAAATCAAACAGTTAAGAAATAATATCGTGTTTTTTTCTGGACTCCAAAAATACGCCCAAAGCTGAAGCGTTGGACTCCAGAAAACACCCAAAGCTGAAGCGTTGGACTCCAAAAAACACCCAAAGCTGAAGCGTTGGACTCCAAAAAACACCCAAAGCTGAAGCGTTGGACTCCAGAAAACACCCAAAGCTGAAGAAAACACCCAAAGCGTTGGACTCCAAAAAACGCCCAAAACTGAAGCGTTGGACTCTAACTTTATTCTCTAATATGAAACTATCTATTATTATACTCGCCGCTGGACTTGGAAAACGGATGCGCTCCGAGCAACCTAAAGTATTACATCAACTGGCTGATAAGCCCTTAATTCGTCACGTCGTGAACGCGGCTTTGACGCTTAAACCAGATAATATAAATATCGTTTACGGCTATAAAGGAGAACAAGTCCGTAAAGCGATTATCGATACTCACATTAATTGGATTGAGCAAGCGCAACAATTGGGTACTGGACATGCTGTGGCTCAAGTCATGCCGAAAATTGCAGATGATGCCCTCGTGTTGGTGTTATGTGGTGATGTGCCATTAATCAGTCCGACGACGCTACAAACATTATGCTCACAAGCTGATGCGAATAGTTTAGGGCTACTGACTGTTGAGTTAGATAATCCACAGGGTTATGGGCGAGTCATTCGCAATGCACAGGGACAAGTCGAGCGCATTGTTGAAGAAAAAGATGCGAATGCCAATCAGAAAAAAATCAGAGAGGTGAATGCGGGCGTGTACTCCATTCCTGCCACTCACTTACGTCGCTGGTTAGCGTTATTAAACAATGATAACGCACAAGGCGAATATTATCTGACTGATATTATTGCTCTAGCAGCGCAAGAAAACTTGCCCATTCATACCACTCAAACTGATAATAGCTATGAAGTCATGGGCGTGAATGATCGTACCCAATTGGCAACACTTGAACGTTATTATCAAACGCAACAAGTGAATCGTCTCATGCTTGCTGGAGTAACAGTGCTTGATCCTACTCGTCTTGATATACGCGGTACAGTGCAAACAGGGCATGATGTTTCTATTGATGTTAATGTGATTCTTGAGGGGGAAATTATATTGGGTGATCGTGTCAAAATTGGTCCTCATACAGTCATACGCAATGCAAAAATAGGTGATGATGTTGAGATTTTAAGCCATTCTGTTATTGACGATGTTGTCATTGGCGCGGGTTGTTGCATTGGACCTTTTGCCCGTTTACGCCCTGGCACCCTATTAGCAGAAAAGGTGAAAATTGGCAATTTTGTTGAAATGAAAAAATCGAAAGTGGATCACGGCTCTAAAATAAGTCATTTAAGTTATATTGGTGATAGTGAAGTGGGTAGTGATGTCAATATCGGCGCTGGAACAATCACTTGTAATTATGATGGTGCAAATAAGTATAAAACCATTATAGAAGATAGGGTATTTATTGGCTCCGATACACAATTAGTTGCGCCCGTGACAGTGGGGGCAGGTTCAACAATCGGCGCAGGATCAACTATTACTAAGAATACGCCGCCTGATGCCCTCACCTTAACTCGTACTCGTCAAGAAACAATAGTTGGTTGGCAACGTCCTCGCAAGAAGTCTTAAATTTCTTCAACGCTTTGGACTTTGGAGTACAACGCTTTAGCTTTGGACTTTGGAGTAACAACGCTTGTAACTACTCAGGGCAACCATA
>JAGLHR010000236.1 GCA_023143415.1 Thiomargarita sp.
TTTGAGGAATAGTTTATGTCATACGGAAAATTTGAAAGAATAGAACAAGTCTCGGATAAATTTGGAATTAAAGTAAAAAGAACCTCTTTTATAGAGGTAATGGATATTAAAGTCGATGAGTTTTTCTTATTAAGAATGGGGCGGGCTTTATTAAAAGAGGTCAACTTCGTTAATGAGGATGCTATCCGACAACATATCATTGCCCCGATACTGGACATCGTCTCAGATAATTATGAAACATTAGAAGTCTGGTCAAAAGTCACTTACACTGTAGATGAAACAATGGATTTGGATGGAAAACCAGACTATTTAATCGCACCGTATGCGGATAACGGTGGTATATCAATACCTCCAATTTGTGTAATGGAAGCGAAAGAAAAGGATTGGAAAAAGGGTTGGGCACAGGCTTTAGCTGAAATGTACGCCGCTTATACTCAAGGCGCAAATATTTGTTTTCGAGGTTCAAGTTTTTTTACAGAAAAAACTTGAACCTCGAAAGGCGTTGTTACTACAGGAGAATTTTGGCAATTTAGTCAATTGGAAGAGGGTAAAATATTTACTAGAGACCCTATCAAGTTATCCGCTATAGAGAATTTGCAAAAAGTGCTGAACACCTTAAATTGGTTGTTTGATAAAGCAAATGTTCAAAATAATGGTGAATTATGAATGTGTTTAATGGTAAATAGTGAATGTGTTTAATGGTGAATAATTCATATAAGTAGGGTGGGCAAGGTCTTTTTCTTGCCCACCATCTGAGGCCGACTCAGGGCAACCACAAGGGATTGCCCCTACATAAGAATACTTTCGTCAGTTTTCATAAGAATATTGTTGTAGAGGCAATCCTTTATGGTTGCCCTGAGTACAATAAAGGTTAAAAAAACATGCAATTAAAAATTCGTACTAAACTACTACTCGCCTTTGGGTTCATTTTAATATTGAGCAGTATTGTCAATATTTACAGTTTATTTAAAATGAATGATTTAGCTCATTTAACCACTCAAATTTACAATCATCCTTTAACAGTGACTCGATCTGTACTTTTGGCGAATGTCAATCTGATTAAGATGCATCGGAGTATGAAAGACATTATTTTTGCCAAAAATAAGGAAGACGTGAAAACAGCCTATTCATTAGTGAGTGCTTATGAACAAGAGGTTTATAAACAGTTTAATATCGTGCAAGAAAGGATTTTAGGTGAAAAGGGAGCGGCGCTGGCCCAAGAAACGATTCAAACTTTTAAAAAATGGTCTCCCATTCGTAAAAAAATTATCTCCTTAATAAAATTAGGGAAAAAAGAGGAAGCTATCCGAGTTGCTGAAAATAAAAGTGCGGCTCATCTTAAACTATTAGAAGAAAAAATGACCGCTCTAAAAATTTATGCGGCTGACAAAGCGAGTGATATGTATGAAAATGCTCAGAATACACGTAACCATATCATTATGATGGATTTAATAATATTGCTCATTGTTATTGCAGTGGGTATATTACTGAGCTTGTTTATATCAATAGGTATTTCTCGTGCTGTACTGTTTATTAATGAGATTGCTGACAAAATGGTTATTGGAAAAATAACAGAAACGGTTAGTGATAAACACACTATAAATAAGGTGACAGCCAATAAAGATGAAATTGGAGATATTGGGCGTGCATTTTATGCGGTTGCTATTTCGTTTAAGCAGGTTATTGATGATATTGTCGCAGTGTCACAAGGTTTAGCCAAAGCGGATTTACGAGTCCTGCCTAAAGCAAATTATCAAGGCGATTTTACTCAAATACGAGAAGCGTTAGAAATGGCATTACCTGCCCAGCGTAAAATTGTTGAAGATATTATTCAAGTGTCTAAAGGGCTGTCTGAAGGTAATTTAGCCGTTAAACCTCAAGTTGAATATGAGGGCGATTTTATTCCTGTTAAAACCACATTGGAAAAAACACTATTAGATTTACAGCAAGTGATAACAGACATTGTACAAGTTTCTCAAGGTTTAGCTTTAGGGGAACAGCGTACAATGTGTGCAGAATACAAGGGAGATTTTATCCAAATTAGAGAAGCCCTCGAAAAAGCCGCCAGCAAAATGGCTGAAGCAACCACTTTAAATCAAACTCAAGATTGGTTAAAAAGTGGGCAAACGCAATTAAACGAAATCATGAGCGGTGAGCAAAGAACTAACCAATTGGCAAAAAATATTATTACCTTTTTAGCACCGTATTTAGATATACAAGTCGGCATTTTTTATTTGCTTGAAGAAAATAGAAGTGAGCAAAAAGCCCACCTCAAATTAATTGCCAGCTACGCCTATATTTATCGAAAAGGTTCACATAATGAATTTTTATTGGGAGAAGGTTTGGTTGGGCAAGCTGCACTAGAGAAAAAACCCATTTTAATCACAAAAGTACCTGATGACTACTATGTGCATATTCAATCTGGTTTAGGAAAAGCCCTGCCAAAAAATGTAATTCTACAACCTTTCATGTATGAAGGTGTTTTAAAAGGCGTTATCGAATTGGCTACTTTTAATCCTATTACGGATTTGCAACAAAAATATCTTAATCAAGTCATGCCTAACATTGGTATTGCCATTAACAGTGCAGAATCTCGTTACCGGGTGCAATATTTGTTAGAACAAAGCCGACAACAAACAGAAGAATTGCAAAGCCAAGCTGAAGAATTGCAAACCCAGCAAGAAGAACTGACTCAAACCAATGAAGAATTAGAGGTACGAACAAAAGATTTAGAACAACAAAAAGAAGATGTTCGTCAAAAGAACATCGTTTTAGAAACAAATCAGGCTGAAATGGAAAAAGCCAAAGTCGCCATTGAAATGAAAGCGAAAGAGTTAGAATTAGCCAGTAAGTATAAATCAGAATTTTTGGCTAATATGTCACATGAATTACGTACTCCATTGAATAGCTTGCTTATTCTAGCGCAATTATTCCAAGAAAACAAGAGTAAAAATTTGACGAAAAAACAAGTTGAATATGCTAAAACCATTTATAGTGCTGGTTCAGATTTACTGATTTTGATTAATGAAATTTTAGATTTATCAAAGGTAGAAGCAGGTAAAATTGAAGTTAATCTTGAAGAAATGGTTTTATCAGATTTATTAGAAGCGATTAAACAGAAATTCCACCATATCGCTGAAAACAAGAAAGTCGCCTTTAATATAGAATTAGCAGAAAATGTACCGGCGATATTAAAAACAGATGGACAACGTTTGACACAAATTATTAACAACTTGCTCTCTAATGCCTTTAAATTTACCAGTGAAGGTGAAATCCGCTTAACCGTGACATACGCAACCGATGCCAGTTTATCACAAACAGACAATTTGTCTGTGATGAAACTAGAAGCCAATAAAACGCTTGCCTTTAGTGTTTCTGATAGTGGTATTGGTATTCCTGAAGAGAAACAGCAAGTGATTTTTGAAGCATTTCAGCAGGAAGATGGCAGCACCAGTCGTCGTTTTGGTGGAACAGGGCTAGGTTTATCCATTTCTCGTCAACTTGCACGTTTACTGAAAGGCGAATTAACCCTTGAAAGTGAAAAAGGCAAGGGAAGTACTTTCACCTTATTTTTACCGATTGAAGAACTTTATATCGACAAATCACCAAAGATCGCAAAGGAAATGATTCAAGCAACTGCTCAACCTCTTTTAACTCAAGAAAATCATCAGAAAGGAGTTGAGAAAGTTGAAGAAAAAATGCTTGAACCCCGTTCAAATTCTCAAGCAGACAATGATACGACAGAACAACCTGTTTATAAACCAAAACAAAGTGATGATTTGATAGATGATCGAAAAGACTTGCAACCGAATGATCACTCCATTTTAATTATTGAAGATGATCGGAAATTTTCACGTATTTTAATGGAACTTGCACGAGAAAAGGGCTTTAAGTATCTTATTGCGGAAGATGGTAAAACGGGTTTGCAATTGGCAGAAGAATATCATCCAACCGCCATTATCTTAGATGTCGGATTGCCACAAATAGATGGGTTAACCGTCATGGAATGTCTAAAGGATAACCCAGAAACTCGCCATATTCCAGTGCATTTCATGTCAGCCTCTGATCAAAATTTGGACGTTCGGAAAATGGGGGCAATTGGCTATTTACATAAACCTATTAATATACATCAACTTGGAGAGGCTTTTCAAAGAATAGAGGATTTTATTTTTAATAAAATAAAAAACTTATTGCTCATTGTCAGTCAGAAAGCACGTCAAGAAAAGATTTTATCCTTTATTGAAAATAATGACGTAAAAACAACAACGGCGATGACAATAGAAGTCGTTTTGCAAAATCTGCAAGAAAACACTTATGATTGTATTATTATTGATTTAGATGATTTTGGAGAAGAATTTAGTCGCCAAGTGCTTGAATATTTAAGAAAAGAACAGAATTTATCGCAAATACCGGTTATTATTTATTCAGAACAGGACTTGACGACTTCGGAAGAAGCGTTGCTAAATAAAGCGGCTAACTATATTCCATTAAAATCCGTGAAATCGTTAGAAAGACTACTAGACGAAACGACTTTATTCCTACATCAGGTTGAAGCAAAACTGTCTGAAAAGAAACGTGATATTATCCGTATGGTGCATGATAAAGAAGCCATTTTAAAAGATAAAACCGTATTGGTTGTAGATGATGATACACGTAATACTTTTGCCCTGGCAACCGCTTTAGAAGACAAAGAAATGGAAGTGATTGCCGCGACGGATGGAAAAAAAGCACTGGCACTTTTGGATAAACATGAAGAGATTTCCATTATTCTTATGGATATTATGATGCCAGAAATGGACGGATATAAAACCATACAAGAAATTCGCAAACATATTAAGCATCAGAAGATTCCAATTATCGCCCTCACTGCCAAAGCGATGAAAGGTGATCGAAAGAAATGTATTGAAGCAGGTGCTAATGATTATTTATCTAAACCGGTTGACACCCATAAATTACTTTCATTAATGCGAGTTTGGTTGTATAGGTAAAGGACTTATAGACTTTCAGAATGATTATACCTGCCTTATAAAAGGGGCGAACTTGTTCGCTCCCCTTAAATGGCATTCAGAGTTTTAGAACGAGAAATTGTAACTACTCAGAGCAACCACAAGGGATTGCCCCTACATAAGAATATTGTTGTAGGCTGCACATCTTTATGGTTGCCCTGAGTCTTATGTAGGGGCAATCCTTTATGGTTGCCCTGAGTCTTATGTAGGGGCAATCCTTTATGGTTGCCCTGAGTACGAAAAATTTAGCTTTGGGGCGTTTCACAATGCCTTAACCACTTTCAAAGTTAAGCCTGTCGCACTGGCTATTTGTTCCATTGTCAAGGTACCAAGAGCTTTCAAATTGCGAGCGGCTTCTTTCATCTTCTCCTTACCCTCTTTCATCCCCTTCTCCTTACCCTCTTTCAATCCCTCATCCTTGCCATTTTTCCATCCTTCATTCTTGCCCTTTTTGAAAGACTGCTTTTCTGCGTTTTCTTGATTATACTCGTCCTTCATACGAGCACGTTCTTCCGGCGTAATTTTCTCTTTCTCAATCACTTTAAACAGTTCTTGAATTGAGGGATTGGAATACTCTTTCTCATTGACTTTTTCGTCTAAACTATCATCAATCGCTTGCATCCATTCGCGGCATGGTTCTGGTGTATCCGCATGAGCAAAATCTTTAGTGAAGACAAAAATGATCCGATGTTGACGTTGATAAACGTTATCAAGCAACCTTCCCGTCACAAAATCTTTCGCTTCAAAATCCTGTACCACAATTCCGCTATCGGGGCTTGGCGAGTTTTTACCCGTAAAAAAGACTATCGTTATAACCGTCATTGGAAAATGGTAGCCGTCAGAACTGGCAATGGTTTTTACCATCGTGCTACATTGATCATAGAAAAAACGCTCGTAACTATCGGAATAATGGGCATGTTGTACCTCAACAATTACTCGATTCTTTTTATCTTCCGCAAATAAGTCAAATTTAGTCGCTATGCTACCTATTGACGGAATAAAGGCTTTGTCATTTTCTACTTTAGAAATTTCCAATTGGATGCCCAGAAAATCCTTTGAAATCGCCGTGAAAATGGCAGGGTGACTAAAAGCCTTTTTGAAAATGACATCGTAACGTAATGGGGCGACTTGTTTCATCGTATTAACCTCTCTTGTATAGCAAGTGTTTGGTGGAATTTAAAAAATTGTGTAACGACTCAGGGCAACCACAAGGGGGTGCAGCCTACATCAGAAGATTTTCGTCAGTTTTCATAAGGATATTGTTGTAGACTCAGGGCAACCACAAGGGATTGCCCCTACATCAGAATATTTTCGTCTGTATTAATAAGAATATTGTTGTAGACTCAGGGCAACCACAAGGGATTGCCCCTACATCAGAAGATTTTCGTCAGTGTAGGGGCAATCCTTTATGGTTGCCCTGAGTCGTTACAAAATTGTTTATAAATACTTATTTTAATTGTTTGACGCAGCGAATCGTTTTCATTTAATCCACCAACGAATGCTTGAAAAAGATGATGAGTGCTTGGAAAAATGTTTTCAGATTTTTATGAAGAATAATTAATTGTTGAAAAAGTATAAAATTTAGTGTAGTATGACAGGATTTAGTGCAACAATCTAGCAAATTGACGAAATAATCAAATTCAAGGCTTATCCACTGTTGTATTCGTTTCGAGGTTTAATTTGAAGAAAAATTTAAACCTCGAAACCATTGTAGAAAGCAAAACCAAGTTTTTTTAAATTAGTTAAAAACTTGGTTTTTTACATCACTAAACCGTGTTCAGGAATGAGGTTTTAATAACTTTCGAGGTTTTTTTTGAAAAAAAACTTTCGCCTCGAAACGAAACTTTAAAGCCAAACCTGACAGGTTTTAAAAACCTGTCAGGTTTAGTGACGAGGTTTTAGTCTTCAAAAAAACTAAAACCTCGTCGTATTCAATTCTCATTTCTCAGTACAATATAAATTCCCAATTCTCAATAATGGAGTCATTGACATGAAACCTCAAAAAATCATTTTCAAAATCAGTATCACTCTGCTACTCAACTGGTTGCTCTTGTTAAATCTCTCAGTTTTCCAGACTGCCGCCGCCTCTGTCTCATATTCTTCAGACGTTCTACAGGCAGACGAATGTGACAATTGGACAGCCTATCCAGAGATACTCAAAAAATCCAAATACCCTGTTGGAAAGCAGTCTGTTGAAGAACAACTTATAAAGGAATTTAAAACCTTAATAAATCGTACTCTCGTCGAAAGTCATCTCCCAATTCAAAATAAAAGGCTGGAGAACTACAGGCGTACACTATTCCAAATTCGAGACAACTTTGAAAAGTGGCAACAGGATGTGTTGCAAAAGTTACAAATGTGCGAACAGCACTGGAATAACGTTATCCATAGTGCCTTTGGTCACTATCATGCCCTGATTATTGGTATTAATAATTATGAAGAATGGCCAAAATTAGAAACGGCTGTTAACGATGCAAAGAAAGTTGCTAAAGTTCTGGAAGAGCAATATGGTTTTACCATTGATTTTAAACTTCTAAACGAAGAAGCAACACAGGATAAAATCCTCAATGCTTTCAAAGTGTTGAGTAAAAATTTGACTGAAGATGACAACTTACTGATTTATTATGCAGGGCATTGTTATAAAAATAAAGACAATAAAGCCCATTGGATTCCTGTAAATGCTGAACGTGAAAAAGTTGAAAAAGGACAGGAAAAGGAACAAACCGTTGAAGCCGAACCCAAAAACTGGATTAGTACCGACATCATTACTGAAAACATTCAGTTCAAAAACAACAAGGCGAGAAAAGTATTAATCATCGCTGACAGTTGCTACTCTGGAAAAGTCGTGCAAACTAACAAAAGCTGGATTGTTGGAAAACAAGAACTTGAAAAAGAACTTTTGGATAAATTACCAGCGTATCTTCTAACAGAAGATAAAACGTTTTTATTAAAAAACGCCCTCAAACGATCACGGAAATTAATAGCGAGTGGAAGCGATGAACCATTAACCAATGGTAAAAAAAATTCCATCTTTACCAAAGCCTTATTAAAAGGTTTCTTAAAAGAAAGAAAAGAATCTATATTCACAGCAGATACCCTATTCAATACGCTGAAAAAAGAAGTGCTTAATCAGACAAAACAAGCACCTGAATATAGATTTATCGAACCCAATATAAGGGGGGAATTTGTCTTTTTTAAGCATGATAAAAATAAGCAGCCTAAAAAAATATTAACGGCTGATGAAGTTGTAAAACGCAACAAATCGTTGTCATTGCTCAAATTGGCACGCAAGGAAATGATAAATGGCAATATGACCAACGCGACATTATTGGCTTTGGAAGCCTTACCCAAATATATGTTTGCGCCTGAACGACCTTATTTGCCAGACGCAGAAAAGAAGCTCTATGAAGCCATTCTTAATCAACGTCAACACCTGGTGATGGAAGGGCATCAAGATACGGTTTTTCGTGTCGCTTTCAGTCCTGATGGCTTGCATGTCATCACTGCCGGGATAAAAGGCACTTTTCGCTTGTGGGATGCACAAAACGGAAAGTTAAAGCACGTATTACAAGGGCATCAAGAGAGGCTTAGAAATCACAACGGAAACAGAATGAGCGTATCTGCTACATTCAATCATGATGGTTCCCTCGCAATCACCACGGTGTCAAGTGATCAAGTCGCCTGTTTATGGGAAAGCAAAAATGGACAACTTTCTAAGATGCTTTTTGGACATAAAAAAGGAATTAATCAGGCGGCATTTAGTCCAACAGAAAATAAAGTCGTTACCGTTTCAGATGATAAAACCGCCATCCTATGGGATACGAATACCGGTAAACGCCTCTTCTTATTCGCAGGTCATAAAAAGAGGATTAATCACGCGGCTTTCAGCCATGATGGATTAAAAATAGTCACCTCATCAGATGATAAAACCGCTCGCTTATGGGATGCTGAAAGTGGCATTCTTCTCAAAGTCTTGAAAAATGGGCATGAAGCACCTGTCATCAACGCAAGTTTCAGTCCAGATGGTTTAAAAGTGGTGACCGCCTCAAATGATAAAACCGCTCGCCTGTGGGAGGTCAACAGCGGCAAACTATTAAATACACTAGAACATAAAGGACGTGTTTTAAACGCTGTTTTCAGTCCAGACGGTTTAAAAGTGGTCACCGCCTCAAGTGATAAAACTGCACGCTTATGGAAAACAGATACTGGTTCACTCATACATCAATTTATAGGGCATGAACAAACACTCAATTACGCCACTTTCAGCCCAAACGGTCAATTTATTCTCACCGTATCAAGAGATAAAACTGCCCGTTTGTGGGACTTCAATGGTCGATTGTTAGACATATTAGCTGGACATGAAGAAGAAATCAATTACGCCGATTTCAGCCCTGACAGCCGCTTTATTATTACCGCTTCTGATGATAAAACCGCTCGCCTGTGGGATACTAAAAGAAAGAAATTATTCAAGAAGCTATCAGGGCATACTTCTCGTGTCTTAAACGCCGCTTTCAGTCCAGACGGCTCAACAGTCGTCACGGCTTCTGATGATAATACTGCCCGCATCTGGGATGCTGATAGTGGCAAACTCAGAAAAGTGCTTTCTGGACATAAAGGTAAGGTGAACTCTGCGATTTTTAGTCCAGACAGTTCTAAGCTAATCACCGCTTCTGATGATAAAACTGTCCTTTTATGGGAAACAAGCAGTGGGAAACTTTTAAAGAAATTTCCTAAGAAGCTGACAGAGAAAGTGAATCATATCGCCTTCAACTCTGACGGCTCAAAAGTGATCATTGCATCAGGGCATGAAAGCACCTACATTTGGCAGATTATTTCAAATTGGAGTGTTTTTCATTTCTGGAATACGGACAAAAGCACCTACAAACTGTTTGGGCATAAACAAAAGGTGAATTATGCTGATTTCAGTCCTGATGGTCAGTTTCTTGTCACCGCTTCAGATGATAACACAGCAATCTTATGGAACGTGGAAAAGAATAAATTTCTCAACGTACTTAGGCATAGAAAAAAAGTGGTGAGCGCGGAATTTAGTCCAGATAGTTCAAAGATAGTTACTGCTTCAGAGGATGGAACTGCCCGTCTGTGGGAAACCAAGAACGGCAAAATTCTCTATGAACTGTGGGAGCAGAATAATAAACTTAATTACGCCACATTCAGTCCAGACAGCCAGTTCGTCGTGACGGCAGGTAATAAAACGGCGAGTTTATGGAATGCTGAAAATGGCAAACACCTTAAAGAGCTATCGGGACATGAAGATAAGGTCAACTACGCGACTTTCAGTCCAGATGGTCAGTTCATTGTTACCGCTTCAGATGATAATACCGCTCGCCTGTGGTGGGCGAATAGCGGCAAACTTTTCAACGTGCTTTTTGGGCATAAATATCAGGTCAATTATGCCACATTTAGTCCAGACAGCCAGTTTGTTGTCACCACGTCAGATGATAAAACAGCCCGTTTGTGGCGCGTTCTGTCTGTTCAAGAGTTAATTGACTACGCTAATCAAATTGTCCCACGTTGTCTGACTCCTAAACAACGCAAACAATTTTCTTTACCTGTGAGTGAAAGTCAAACTTTGCTCCAACAAGGAGAAAAGTTAGCGCAACATGGTCAAATTAAAACAGTCGTTGAGTTTAAAAAAGCGCAAGAACTTGCCCCTTGCTTAAAATTTGATGCCAAAGATAAAGCAGAACAAATTTATGCTAACTATTTGATTAGGAAAGGAAAATACTTATCAAGGATTGGCAAAATTGATTTTGCTCTCATAGAATTCAAAAAAGCACAAAATGTGTATAATCGCTTTAATGCCTATCAAATTGCCGCAAATGTGTTGATGAAAAAGGGGGGGGAATTAGCAAGAGTTGAGGAAGTAGAAGCGGCTAAAGCGACTTTTAAAGAAGCATTGAAAATTGAACCCCAATTAAATTTTGATCCTGAAAATAAAGTGACTGCTTATGTGTTGTTGGAAAAAGGAAAACGGTTAGCAGAAAACAGTGAAGTTGAAGCGGCTATCACGAAGTTCAAAGCCGCACTGGAATTTGATACCCAATTGCACTTTGATCCAAAAAAGAAAGCGGAAGCTTATGTGCTGATGAAAAAAGGAGAACAGTTAGCACGAAAAGGGAAATTGAAAGCGGCTCAAAATAAATTTGAAGCAGCACGGGCGCTTGATTTTCATCTCAACTTTGAATCAAAGGATAAAGCCGTTGCGCTACGGCGATTGACAGAAGGGGAACAATTAGCCAGAAGTGGAGAAATTAAAGCTGCTATCGCAAAGTTTAAAACAGCACAAGCGTTTGATTATCAATTGCTTTTTGAACCAAAAGATAAAGCGGTGGCTTGGCTGCGGCTGAGAGAAGGAAAAGAATTAATACGAGAAGGAAAGTTTGAAGAAGCAATAACAAAGTTCAAAGAAGCGCAGGCGCGGGATTTTCAATTAAAATTTTCACCTGAAATACAGGTTGTTGTTCAAAAGTTGGTTAAAAAAGGAGAATTTTTAGCGCGAAAAGGAAATATTGAAGCGGCAATCCAAAAGTTTGAAGCCGCATTGTTGTTAGATTCTAGGTTAATATTTACGCCAAAACACAAAGCCCTTGCACAAAGGCGACTGGAACAGGGAAAACAGTTGGCACAAGTGGGTAAATTTGAAGCGGCTAAGGAAAAGTTTAGGGCGGCACGAGAATTGGATTTTCAATTACAAGCACCAGAGATTAAAGTCATTGCACAAAGGTTGATGAAGGAGGGAGAAAAATTCGCACGAGAAGGGAGAAATAAAGCCGCTGTCGTGAAATTTAAAGAAGCTTATGTGCTTGAACCTCTTTTGTTCAAGTGGAAACCAGATGAAATTGCCGCTAGAATCATTGCTGAGGAATTGGTTAAAAAGGGACAACAGTTGGCACGAAAAGGAGAAATCGAAAAAGCGACGGCTCAATTTCAAGAAGCGAGGGAAATTGCTCCCCAATTAACCAGTTACGTTAATTTAGAGGAAATGACTGTCAATAAAGTGGCGGCGGTTTTGCGAGTGAATGAGGGAAAAGAGTTAATGGTAAAGGGGGATATGGATGCTGCTTTTATCAAGTTTAAAGAAGCACTGAAACTTGAACCCAAATTACAAGTGACTGAGATTGAAGAATTGGCAAAACTTCTGATGTCAGAAGGAGATGAACTGGCACGCGC
>JAGLHR010000237.1 GCA_023143415.1 Thiomargarita sp.
GAGGTTCAAGTTTTTCTTCAAAAAATTAGATTGACTTTTACTCTAACCCAATTTATTTTTCTTTGTATAGAGAATTTTTTTATAAACCATTGATTTAAATCAAATTTCAAGGAATAATTTACTTAATATGTTACATAAATTTTTACCTTTTTTAGCATGGTGGCCCCTTGTTGGGCGTGATAGTCTGAAGGCTGACATATTAGCCGGTTTAACTGGGGCAGTGATTGTCCTACCTCAAGGCGTGGCTTTCGCCATGATTGCTGGTCTTCCGCCAGAATACGGACTCTATACAGCGATGGTAACACCCATTATAGCTGCCCTATTTGGTTCATCACTACATCTTATTTCCGGACCAACGACAGCTATTTCTATTGTGGTATTTTCGGCTATCAGTCATCACGCTGATCCGGGAACCGCAGAATTTATCAGTCTCACTTTAACCCTCACATTTTTAGCAGGTGTCTATCAACTCGCTTTTGGTTTGGCGCGTCTAGGCACTTTAGTTAATTTTGTTTCTCACTCTGTCGTTGTCGCTTTCACCGCTGGGGCTGCTATTCTCATTATGACCAGCCAATTAAAGCATATACTGGGTGTTTATATTCCCAAAGGTGAATCTTTTTTACATACATGGATAGATGTTTTTAATAAGATAGGCGATATTAATTATTATATCTTGATGGTGGCATTATCCACCCTGCTATCCGCCATACTCTTTAAACGTTTTTTACCTCGCCTACCTTACCTATTACTGGCGATGATTTTTGGGAGTCTAGTCAGCCTGTTGCTCGGTGCTGAAGCGCATGGTATCCATTTAGTCGGAGAAATGCCAGCCCATTTACCCCCTTTATCAATGCCAGATTTTTCCATAGAAACGATACGTCAATTAGCCCCCGAAGCGTTCGCGGTGGCACTATTGGGTTTGATTGAAGCCGTCTCCATTGCCCGATCTGTTGCGACCAAATCTCATCAACATATTCATGGCAATCAAGAATTTATTGGTCAAGGCTTATCCAATATTGTTGGCAGTTTCTTTTCTAGTTATGCCGGTTCTGGATCGTTTACCCGTTCTGGCATTAATTATCAAACGGGAGCTAAAACACCTTTATCGGCCATTTTTGCCGCGCTATTCCTAGCGTTGACGGTATTATTCATTGCCCCATTAACCGCTTACTTACCCATAGCGGCTATGGGTGGCATTATCCTGTTAGTCGGTTATAACTTAATAGACTTCCATCATATTAAAGGGATTATTAAAGCCAGTCGTTCAGAAACCAGTATATTACTCGTAACTTTCTTAGCAACCTTATTGTTAGAATTGGAATTTGCCATTTATGCCGGCATTCTATTATCCCTCGTCTTTTATTTAAAGAAAACCGCACGTCCTAAAATTGTCACCTTAGCCCCTGATCCGGAAGAAAGACGGCGCCACTTTACCAATCTTGAGCGTAAAGCACTGCCAGAATGCCCACAATTAAAAGTGATTCGTCTGGATGGCTCCCTATTCTTTGGTGCTGTGAGTTATACATCAACCACATTACACCGAATGAAGGAAAAAGAGCCGACATTAACCCATTTATTAATCGTGGCTAAACCAATCAATTTTATTGACGTTGCCGGTGCAGAAATGTTAGTCCAAGAGGCGAAATATTGGCAAACGCAAGGTGGTGGCTTGTATTTTTGTGGACTCAAAATGGAATCCGAAAATTTTTTGCAGCGTGGCGGTTACTTGGATGAGATTGGTGAACATAACCTCTTTACCGCAAAAAAAGAGGCGATATCCGAAATTTTCAAACGTTTTGATCATCAATTCTGCCAAACTTGTGAGCGGCGTATTTTTCGGGAATGTAAAAAGTTTTCTGATAAAACGAATTGATGATTAACTGAAGCACATCAGAGTTGAATCAAACCTGACAGGTCTAGTCGTCGATATTATTTCATTTTCGAGGTTTGAGTTTTTTTCAAAAAACTCAAACCTCGAAACGTTCCTAATTCTGTTAATTCTTCAATTCGGTTTTTTTTAAAAAAGCATTTTAAATCAATGATTTACAAAATAAATTCCTGTGCAAAAGGGTATGTTATAATAATAATTTAATTTTATATGCTAATAACCCGTATTTTTACCGTACTTTTTCCCATCTTTACTATCGTGATGATAGGCTATTTGTATGCACGTTTCCGCTCAGTCAACATCGCCATCATTAACCGTTTTACTCTCGAAGTTTTTAGCCCTGCCCTATTATTCGGTATACTAGCTGATCACGCTTTTAACATTATAGAATACCAATCATTAGTGCTGGCAACAATACTCATGGTATTCGGTACTGGTTTAATCGCATTGCTACTCACCCGTTGGCTTGGCATCAATCCGAAAACCTTGATTCCCTCCATGATGTTTGTCAATGCAGGCAATATGGGTATTTCTGTCGCCCTATTTGCATTTGGCGAACTTGGCTTATCAGTGGCGACGTTATTTTTTATTGTGGTTACCACTTTAAATTTTACTTTGGGAATCGCTATTGTAGATCGGAGTGCGTCTTGGTTTAGTCTATTAAAATTACCCCTATTCCAAGCCATAATAGCCGGTTTAGTGGTGAGTCTGACACCAATCACTATTCCCATCTTATTGCTCACGCCCATTAAAATGTTAGGGGCTTGTGCGATTCCTATGATGTTACTCTCACTTGGGGCAAGATTAAACGAGATTGATTTCACTTATTGGAAAATTGGATTATTGGGCGCAATATTGCGCCCCATTTCTGGCGCGTTGATGTTTTTATTAGTACGCCCTTTGTTTACATTAACCCCATTACAAGCAGATGGGCTTCTGATATTTGCCGTATTACCACCAGCGGTTGTCAATTACGTTATTGCAGAACAATATCAACAAGAACCGCCTAAAGTCGCAGCGATTGTGATGATCGGCAATTTGATGAGTTTTATCAGTCTTCCGATTGCTTTAGCGTTTATTCTCAATTCACCCGTTTCTTAATTATGTTGATAGAAACCAAGTCAGGTAGGGTGGGCAACATCCTGTTGTTGCCCACCACACTTCGCCCTGATAATTAAAGTAGGTTGATGAACAAGACTGAACTTTTTATCATTGGCTTCTATGTCAATGTCTTCAAAACAGTTGACTTTCAAAATTGGTAGTCTCTCTTAATGTAGGGTGGGTAGG
>JAGLHR010000238.1 GCA_023143415.1 Thiomargarita sp.
AATATTCTGATGAAGACTGACGAAAATATTCTGATGTAGGGGCAATCCCTTGTGGTTGCCCTGAGTCGTTACCAATTTTTAAAGGTTTAAAAAAGCAAATTATTGATTTTTAAGATAATTATTTTTTAATGAATCAAAAGTTGATGTCTTTTAAAATCAATGATTTACAATAAACTTGATGATCGAGTTCTACAAAACTCTAAAAAAAATGTTAATGTAGAGCCTCTTGCAAAACCTTAAAACAAAACATCATCCAAAAATACCATATCAGAGATGACGAGATGAATGGTGGGATGACGAGATGAATGCCGTTGCACTACCTGGCTGATTATATTAAAAAAAAGGATAAACCCTTATGAAAAAAAACCAACAACCACAAGAAGAACCCAAATTGCTTTGGTTAAATAAGTATGACGATGATAAGCAAGAGCGAGATGTTGATATTTGCTCTTTATATCGCCATGAATTTATTACCCCTGAAATTTTAATGGATAAATTCTACCATTTCAAAGAAGTTGACTTACCAGAAGGCTCCACCAATGATTTATTTGGCAATCACTTAAATCAGGAGAAAAAAATATCTAACGCTTACCAACATCAAGAAAATTGGACTCATCGTCTTATTCAAGGAGATAGTTTGCTAGTCATGGCTTCCCTATTAGAACAGGAAAAGATGGCAGAACAAGTACAAATGATTTATTTTGATCCGCCCTACGGCATTCAGTTTAAAGCACAATGGCATAAACAAATGAATGTTATTGGGGAAGAGAATCGAAAAAGCGAATCAGGCGAAACAGAAAAAATAGCTGCTTATCGTGATACTTGGAAATTTGGAATTCATTCCTATTTAAGCCATTTACGAGATAGATTAATCATCGCAAAAAAATTGCTCTCCCCAAGTGGTGCTTGTTTTGTACAAATTTCTGATGAAAATGTACATTTAGTCAGATGTATTATGGATGAAGTGTTTGGGGGAGAAAATTTTATAGCAACGATTATTTTAAAAACACGCAGTAATACCAGGCATAAACGTTTATCAATCTTAAATGATTACATCATCTTTTATGCGAAAGAGACTAAGCACTTAAAATATCGCCAGTTATATCATGAAAAAGAACTTGATCTCAAAAGATTTCACTGGGTGGAACTAGACAATGGAGAAGTCGTCAATGTTGAGCAACTTGATCACATTGATAAGTCTTTACGCCCCTTTGCCAGTGATAAAATACAATCTTATAGTGGTGCCGGCAATACCATACATCCCTTTGAATACAAAGGAAAAATTTTTAAACCTTCCCCTAATCGGGGTTGGAGATGTTCTGTAGGTAATTTAAAAAAACTCGAACAAGAAAATCGCTTAATGATTCAAGGTAACAGTCTCAGATATAAATACTATTTTGATGACTTTCCCGCAACCCAAATCAACAATCTATGGGTCGATCAACTCTCCGAATCAAAAAAAAGTTATGTAGTCCAAACCGCCACCACAGTTATCCAGCGCTGTCTTTTAATGACAACTGATCCAGGTGATTTGGTTTTAGATCCGACTTGTGGTTCTGGTACAACTGCAGAGGTTGCTGAACAATGGGGTCGTCGTTGGATCTGCATTGATACATCCCGCATTGCCTTAAATATTGCTAAAAAGAGGCTAATGACTGCCCTGTTTCCCTATTATAAATTACACGATGAAAAAGGGCATGATATTCGCCAAGGCTTTATTTATGAAAAGTTGCCCCATACCACCATGAGAACCGTCATTTATGACGAACCACCAACCATTGAAATCCTTTATGACAAGGTACAAGAGGAGAAAAACAAACTTCGTATCACAGGTCCTTTTACGCTCGAAACACTGCACCATAATAATTTAGACACCCCGACAAGTGCAAAAACTGAACAATTAGTTAAACGCATTTTTGAGCAATTAAAAGTAGCGGGCGTGAAAAATGGTATGAAACACGAAAAGGTTTTATTTACTGAACTAAAGCCTTTAAGTGGCTCTCATTTACATGCAGAAGGTTTTTACAATACCAGTCAGGGCAAAGCTTATTTTCACATTGGTCCCCAATTCGGTAGCGTGAGCAAACAAGCGGTCAACGCCGCACGAAGAGAATGTGTCCAACTGGCTGATGCTAACTGGCTGATTATTCTCAGTTTTTCATTTGAAAACAGGATCAGTAATGAAACAGTGAAAACTCGCACGGGTCATTTTGAACTGACTAAAGTCTGTATGCACGATGATTTATTACAAGAAGACTTTAAAGAAGACAAAAAAGCGGCTTCTTTTATAACCATTGGCGAACCCAATATCCAAGTGCATAAAAAAAACAACACGGTACAAATTGAAATTTGTGGCTTCAATATTTATAATCCCATCAAAGATAAAATGGAAGCCCGGAATATTAACGATAATATCGCTTATTGGATGATCGATGACGACTATGATGATCAGCATTTTGTCGTTAAACAAGTCTTTTTCTGTGGAGGCAATCAAAAAGAATTTCAAAAATGGCAAAAAGCGTTAAGTCACATTGCCACAAAAAAAGAACGGAAACAGGTTCATCATTTTTTGAAAATAGCAATAGATGAAACGGCTTTTGCTCGTGTTTACCATCACCTTTCCCATCCAATCACCATCCAATCGCCAAAACAAAAAATGGCAGTGAAAACCATCAGTCAACTGGGAGAAGAAAATACAACAATAATAGAAGTTGTGTAACTTGATGCTCAAGTTTTTTAAAAAAAACGAGTAATAAGGGTGATTTCGAGGCGAAAGTTTTTTGAAAGAAAAAACGTAACTACTCAGGGCAACCACAAGGGATTGCCCCTACATCAGAAGATTTTCGTCAGTCTTCATAGGATTGCCCCTATATCAGAAGATTTTCGTCAGTCTTCATAAGAATATTTCAGCCTAAAGTTTTTTGAAGAAAAA
>JAGLHR010000239.1 GCA_023143415.1 Thiomargarita sp.
TTGACATTTTTAGCAAGATAAACCTTCTATAACCTGCTATAACCTGAATATGTACATATTGACGATTTTCGGCAAACCTTTCATTATAACAGACGATTTTCTCAAAAGTACCTTTTCATCTGCAAACATCTATAGTCTCAGGTTTTACCAGTCTCACTTTTCAGACTGAACCAGATACCTGCCACTTGAACTAAAATCCTTTGACTTTAGCTGGCAGACAGAATAATACTAAAAAATTGAGAATTTGTCAAGAAAATTGTGAGTCCCCTCCAGAAAGTCATTTTGAGTCGAGTAGCCCTTGGGAACTTCCCCCAAAGGCTCTCACAGAACTGGACGTGAAACTCTCGCTTCATCCAGATATTATCATTCAATCTTAAAAAAAAACTTACCAATGCGCTAACAGTTTTGGATTTCTTCGCTTAAAAGCTAAAACCCTTTTAACTGCTTGCGCTTTGCTTTTGAGTGATTTGTATTCACTCGCAAATAGGCTGAATATATCAGCCCTTTTGGTATAACATAAGATTTTGTCTGACTCATAAATTTCCTTCCATTGCTGGTTGAATCAACAACCCAGACTGAATGATTGCGTCCCTTCGCTCCAAGCTCATTACAAGCCTTTCATCACGACGACGAACGCATCCGCCCCTGTGTTTTGCATTGGTACTCTTATCTTTCGGATTCTCCCTTCACATCAAAACGACAGGTTCTCCTGTTCCCTATTAACGCCTATATTGTGTTCATGCCCTCTCTATGCCGATTGCCGTACCGCCTGTTATCCAGTTGACATCGGTACTTATCCCTGATTAACCCTAGAAATCCGGTTTTGACCGTATTTATTTCGACACCTCATCAAGGGTTCACTTGCGTTCATCTCCACAATATATACCGGACCGTTTTAGACTGCCTTTTCCTTATCGCTCACGACCATTACTCTTAATAAAAGCCGCATAAGGTGGTTTGATTCCAACGTCTGGTCGCCGAAACCGAGAGACCTACTCTCATCATTAATACCGCATGAAAAGCTTGCGCTTTTCTTCAGGACACACTAGTACATTGTCAAGCATTAAGTGTCGGGTTCTGTAAGGGCAGACATATCTGTCTGCCCTCTCGTTGAAAATCCCTACCCGACACTTAATGCTTGACAGTGTACTAGGGTGGGTAGAGCGAGAGCGAAACCCACATTTTTAATGGTGCCACTTCGTTCCTACCCACCCTACACTCGCTTGTGGTTAGTTAAAAGAGGTTAATGGGAGAAATTTTATGAATACTATTGCAATTACGCAGGTACGCAATGACTTATATAATATAGTCAATCGTGCATTTTGTATTAACGAAAGAACGATCATTGCAAAAAAAGGGAAAAACGTAGCGGCTGTTATAGGTATGGAAGACCTTGATTTTTTGGAGAATATGGAAGAGGCAGAAGATATGGTGTTGGCAGAAATGGCGGATGAGGCGATGAAAGAATCAGGCGAAAATATTTCGCTTCAAGAAATGAAAAAACATTTTGGTCGTTGTTAATGCAAAATAGAATTTAGACCAGGCGTTTTAAGGCAACTTAAAAAATTGTCATCAGATGGCTAAAATAGAGGCGCGATAATATTGAGGTGTTTTTGAAGAAACCTGTTTTAATTGGCTAAACACCTCCTGAATCAATTCCAAGCTCCTGCTATTATGATGCGTAAATTCATCACGGGGCTTAATTTGGGCAGAAACATTTTGACGCGCCAAGAGTGCCGTGACTTTATCCAAAATCTCTTCAACTAAATTCTTAGTTTCTTTAACCTCCGCCTTTGTTTCCTTCACATCATCCTGAATTTCTTCAAGCGCGAAATAAATATTTTCTGCCCAGGAAAGCAATTCACCTAATTGGTTTTCAAAACGCTGGTTAAACTGGATTAATTGAGCATGGCGCGTTTGCCAAGCCGTTTCAACTTCTATCAATTGATTCTGGCGTTGCGCCAATTCCAAAATCGGCGATTTCTTTTTAACGGCTTCGATAATACGCCCTTCAATGGCTGTCAATTCACTTTGGATATCTTGCACTGTTACACATAAGCCCTCACGTTGCAACAGGGCTTGAGTCGTTTTCAGCCGTTCATCTCGACGAAGGCATTCCCGAAAGAAAAAAAGTAGCGCGTTCCCTAAAAGCCCTTCGTAACGAAAAAAATCCGCAACGAGATCATCCAAAGGCGCGATTTGCTCTATGACTAAATCAGTAATGGCAATCGTCTTTTGAGGATTAATCAGGGCAACTAAATCTTCTTCAGTGACTTCTTCAAATTGAAATTTCTCCCCGCGTTTTGATAAAACTTTAATATTATCAACGAGTTGTTTTATAAAATGGGATAAATCTTCACCATCGCGTTTTTCAGCAAAAGGCTGAAAGTAATGTTTTTCGATTTGCGCCGCAAATTCGCGAGTGATTTTCGACTGAAAAATTTTATCAGTAAAAGCGAACGTTTTATCAGGAGCCGCAACGCCGACACGAATTGCGCCTAGGCATAGCCATAACTCTCTTGATAGGCTTTACTGATTTCATAAGCACTATAGGTAAAATGTTTCTGAATCAGGGAAAGGGCATTTTTACCTGCCTGAGAAGCGATTTCGACGACAGCCGGGCTGTCGAGTAGTGAGCCGAATAAGGATTGTAGGAGGGTTGATGGTGACATGGTGTTGATACTCGATGATTAAGTTTTTCGTCTGACAACAGTTAACTACAAGGATTGTATATAAGAAGGGATTAAAAAAAAGAGCATCGATCCAATCCTTTCTTATATATAATCCTTGTAGTTATTGTTTTAACGAGAAAACTTGATGATCGAATGATACTCCAATTTAAGTTATAATATAAGACTGACACACTGAGTACAACGGATTTGAGAATAAAACGGATTAAATATAATAAAATCATAATGTTAATGTTACCGTTTTTTTTAAATCCGTTGTATTCTAAAATCCGCTGTACTCATCCGCTGTACTCATCCGCTGTACTCATTAAAAATCAGGTAAAATAAACAAAGTGACATCGAAACACGAACCCTTTGATGAAACGGCAAAAGCATTTTATCATCTTTAATGGTGGGTTTCCACTTCGTTCCTACCCACCCTACATGACTATTTTATTTTAATTCCGTTTCTTTATTATTCATTTAGTGAAGGTATCAATTTTTAAGGAGAAAAAATCATGTTTTATAAAAAATTAACACCTATTCGTCTATTAACAGGCGTTATTTTCAATTTGATTTGGCTACCATTAGCATACGCGAATGTCGATTGTACAGTTCAATCTGATTTGCCACAAGCAGAATGTCAAGTTTTGCTGGCACTTTATCACAACACTGACGGAGAAAATTGGACAGATAGCCCGGATAATCTATGGAATATAACAGAAACACTGTGCAATTGGGCGGGAATCACTTGTAATGATGGACATATTACAAGCATTGATTTGGCTCACAATAATTTGGTTGGAAAACTGCCCGATTTTACGGCGTTGACTGCTTTGCAAACGCTTATCCTTTCAAATAATCAATTGAGTGGTGCGATTCCCGATTTAAGTCCTCTCAACAGTTTAGAGGTACTCTCTCTGGAAAACAACCAATTGAGTGGACTTATTCCGGCTTTTGATACATTTGGCAATTTAAAATCTATCGAAGTAGAAGGAACAAAAATAGACGTAAATACTTCGTCAGCTACGAAGGAACGTTTGATGAAAGTGAATTTGGATTACAACAAATTAAATGCACAAAATCCTGATTGGCTCTATAACAAGATTATCTTAGAAACCCAAACGATAGCCCCTCCCAATATTAAAGCAACCGCTTTATCTGCTTCTGAGATTCAAGTGCAATTAGCACCTATTCCCTATACGGAAGATGATGGTTATTATCAAGTCAAATATGCGACGAACAAGGGCGGCGCTTACACACCCGCTGAAACGACAACGCCCGACAAAAACGCAAACAGCTACGTCGTTGAGAATTTATCATCCAATACGACTTACTATTTTGTCGTAGATACATTCACGCCACCACATGGTGAACAAAAAAATGCCCTCACCAGTGATTTAAGTATAGAAGTATCCGCAACGACGGAACCACTTGGAGCAGCATATTCTTCAGAACCCGCCCAAAATAGCACTTTAAAACTGGGTAAAAATGAATTAGGTCATTCTAGCACTACCCATCTCATCATATTAGAAGTTGGAGATGATGCCCTTGAGGTGTTTAGCAGTGAAATCAGCGGCGATCATGCAAATGATTTTCAAATCATCAGCGGCGATGCCCCGTTTTCAATACTTGATGGTGAGGATGAACATATACTTGTCGTGCAATGTACGCCTACTGAAATTGAAGAACGTACCGCACTTTTAAGCCTGACAACGAATGATCCAAAGCATTCCACTGTCACCTATCCTTTGGAATGTATAGGTATAGGTGCGCGTTATGATTCAATTCCAAAACCTGATAGCATTTTAAACATAAATATCAAAGCAGATAATCCAACAACAGTCAATATCACAATCTCTGAAAAGGGTACAAAAACGCTTGAAATCCTTAAAAGTGAAATCAGCGGCGATCATGCAAATGATTTTCAAATCATCAGCGGCGATGCCCCGTTTTCAATACTTGATGGTGAGGATGAACATATACTTGTCGTGCAATGTACGCCTAGTGAAATTGAAGAACGTACCGCACTTTTAAGCCTGACAACGAATGATCCAAAGCATTCCACTGTCACCTATCCTTTGGAATGTATAATAGCTGAAGTGGAAGAAAAACCTATCATTAAAGGAGAAATTCACCATAATGGACAAATAAATAACATTCTCAGCATAAATGCGCCTGAAAGTATTAAACTAATTGGATACATAAAGCCAACGACAAAACAAATTGGGCAAACAGCTGACATTATTGCCACTTATCAGTGGATATCTGCTGATAACAAGAGTTCGCTCATATTACCAGATGTGATAATTGCACGGCAGCTTTTAAAACCAGAAATGGAAATAACCTTGTTTGAAGGGCATCTCATTGGATTAGCAGGTGTTTTTGAGGTTGATTTTGGCTACATTGAAAATGGCGAGTTATTCTCCAATCAAATAGTAACACTGACTGTTCAGAAAAATAATGCACCCACTGATATTACACTTGATGGAAATAGAATCGCAGAAAATAGTCCCCCTGACACGCTAATTGGTACTTTTAGCACAGTTGATGAAGATCAGGATGACTGGTTTACTTATGGCTTAATTAAAAACCCTGAACCAGTTGAAAACTCTGAACAAATTGAAAACTCTGAACCTGAACAAAATTTTAAACCTGAATATTTCAAAATCGTGGGCAATGAATTACGAGTAGGCAATGGTTCAAGATTGGATTATGAAGCTCACTCGGAACACGAAATTACAGTGCGTAGCGTGGATGCGACAGGCGGTTATCGGGACACCAATTTTACTATCTATCTGACTGATTTTGCAGAGAATTTTCGCTTACACCCTCAATCTGTATTTGAACAAAGCGTCAATGGTACTATTGTGGGAAGACTTGTCAACGACGAGCTTGGCAACTATGTTTATGAATTGCTTGATGATGCCGATGGGCGTTTTCTGCTTGATAATGATTTACTGCGCGTGGCTGATGGCAAACGATTAGACTTTGAAACAGAATCCAATCATAATATCACAGTGCGTCAAGTCGTTGAAACAGAAGAGGTGGTTGAAACAGAAGAGGTGGTTGAAATGGAAGAAGCGGTTGAAACAGAAGAAGCTGTTGAAACAGAAGAAGCTGTTGAAACAGAAGAAGCTGTTGAAACAGAAGAGGCTGTTGAAACGGAAGAGGTTGTTGAAACGGAAGAAGCTGTTGAAAAGGTTGTTAATAAAAGGGATGATGCGATAGAAAAAACGTTCACGGTGGAAGTGAAGAATAAAATAGATGTCAGTATTTTGGGTGAAGTGCGCGACACTACAGGCACCCTCCTTGAATCGCCTATCACTGCCACAGACGATATTCAAATCAACGTACAATTGATTCCCGATATCGAACATCACGGATTAGAAGCGGATGTGATTTCTCTTTTCATTTACTTCCAGGGCGAAACAACTAAAATAGTTATACTTGATGGCGAGACTTTGGCAGAATGGGATGATAAATATTTGTTGAACTTACCCATTGTCAAACACCTGACTTTACAAGAGAGCCAAAATATATCACTATTCAAAGGGCAATTGACTGAATTTGCAGCTGGTGAAATGAGATTTTATGTTGGGTATCGTTTAGAAACGGGAGCGTTTTTTTATCAACCTGAATCGTTCAATGTGATTTTGGAATGAAATTTCCTTTTAATTGATGATCAAGTTTTTTCTAAAGCCAAATTCTAACTACAAGGATTGTATATAAGAAAGGATTTCAAGCAAGTACAACCACGATCTAATCCCTTATTATATACAATCCTTGTAGTTATTGTCTTTGGTAAAAAACTTGAACATCGAGTAGAAGGGATAAAACCTGTCAGGTTTGTTAGAAGGGATAAAACCTGAGAAGGAATAAAACCTGACAGGTTTTTGAAACCTGTCAGGTTTGTTAAACGCAATTTAAAGCCTATTCACAGGATATACTAAACATCCATTGCTCTTCGTTATTTGGATAAATCAGAACAAAGTCGTCCATTCCATTACCCGTCAAATCAGAAAGAGACTCAATTTCTAGTGTATCACCGCTCTCTGTGCTTGGTTGAACCACATAGTGCATCACACCACAATAACGCTGATCTTCAAACTCAAAATCAACAGCGCCATAAGCACCGATACTGACTTCTTCAGCAGAAGCATACAACAGTTCTGGATAACCAACAGCAGGATAAAGCAATTGTTCACGCTTATTACCTTCACTGTCAGCAAATACCATGCTGAGTAAGACACTGATATAAGGCGAGTCAATAATGGATACGCCCGTTTCAGCATCATCGTCAATTTGGAGCGTCCACCAATTCGGACGAATTGGGAACCACAATCCTTCTACGCCGCTAGGAACGCGCACATTGCCATTCGTTTGCACCGTAAATTCAGGAATCTCCAACGCGGACAAAATAGACTGTAACGCAATCGGCGCTTGTAGCGCAGGCTGTGTCAACACATCTAAGTCTGTCTCCGTGAAAAAGCGAATACTCTCAGCAATACCCACTTCAAAGTCAACAGTAGCCATTGTCTTTTTAAGAGATGTGGGCAATAACCCAGCGCGTATATTGAGATCGTCAATTTCGACAGTCAACTCAAAAACGCCCGTTTCACTGTTTTGTAACAATACCCAACCATTGTCCTTGAACAACGGTAAATCGTTGATAGCAGACAAAATACCATCACTTGGATCATGCACATCAGCAGTGAAGTCAGCACATTTAGGATAGTCCACACCAGTGAGCTCACAAGCTGCCGCTAATAATGTGGGCAATAAGTCAATAAGTTCCCCTTCTGGAATCTGCTCATGGTGAGTAAACTTGACACCTTCACCCCATTCCACATCTTCAGGCAACTGCACGTCATCACCAATGATCACATTTCTCAATTGACTACCCTTTCCGATTTCCACATTTGTCAATCTGGCAGGTGCACCCAGTTTGCCAAAGATGCGACCTTTTATGATACCACCTGTCATGCTGGCATCTGCTGCGAAGCGTGGATTGATGAAATGACCACCCACTTTACTACTATTGGTGATAGTGCCTGACAACTTGCACTCGTCTTCACAGACCAATTCACCTCCAACAAAGTCAAAGTCAGCCAGTTCGCCTTTATTAATGACCTTACCAGATAGTTTTCCACCACGCAATATCGCACCTGCTCCGATAGTCGCCTGGGAAATAGTGCCTTCACTATCAATATTACCAAAGATTGAGCCTCCAGTTACACTGGCATCAGATTCCAAAGTCACATCCCTTATCATTCGACCACGATTATCGCACATTCCGCGAATCACGCCTGTGGATGGACAAGGTACTGCACCACCGCCGAGAGAGGTTTCGCCAATCTCTACTGAAATATTGCTATCTTCAGCTATGACAGTGATTCGTACTTTCGTCGTTGTGACGACAGAAGGATCATTTTGCGAGGTAGCGGTGACGCTGATAACAGTCGTCGCGCCAACTGTCGAAGGCAAAATAACACCTAAACCGAAGGTTTTCTGTTGCAATCCTTGGACGGTTATAGGTGAAGGTAATGCCGTCTTATTCCAACCCTCAGAATCGCTTACCGTTAAGGTGTAAGTATCTTCTTTCGGACCAACATTGGAAAGTGTCAGATCAATCGGCAACATAACACCCGGTTTACCAGTCATCCATTTATTTCCACTTTTCAATGTGGCATGGTAAATAATCTTGCTGGGATGGACTTCAATACCCCCTTCGGCTTCTATCACATCCTCTAAGGCTACGCCGGGATCCAATAAAATAGTGTCAGAAAATATCTGCACTTGACCACCCGCTTTTAATACCGTACTGGTATTTCCCCTCAAGTCGATGACCGCATTCTTGCCAACAGCTAAAGTGATGTCATGAGTGGCTGAAATTGCATTTTCACTCAAATTGTCCAATTTCATCGTCCAATCATCACCACCAAATATGACAACATTTTCACCACTGATACGCATATCCGGTTCGGATAACATCAATTCTGGCTCAAAATAGACTGTTCCGCCGGCCGTTCCTGTTCCTGAGAAATGGAAAAATGGGCCAGTCATAGTCCAATCTCCACCTGCTCCTGGTGTAGGAATCGCCATTGTGACACCAGAAGGACAGTTGCATGTACCTGTATACCACCTTATGTCATCATTGATAGCCATGTCCGACAACCAACATCCATCACCACTACACCATACTCCAGCTTGACCTCCATTACCGCTGTCAACATTCGTGTCATCAACAAATAACGAGTGAAAGGCTTGAATAAATACATCACCTCCATCGCCGCCAGAAACGTCTTCGTTCCCGTAATCGGAAGTAGACCAAAATCCATCCCACGACGGTTGATGAGCATTGCCTTCTCTGCCATGACCTGCCTTAATTTCTCCATTTAGGGAGTTAATGTCTTGTGCATACATCCTTATCTCGCCTCCTTCACCACCATCAAGATAACCAGCACCTCCATTACTCGCCTTAATTGTGCCACCATCATTATAGATTTGGCCTGTTAGTACTTCCAGTAAGATGTCACCTCCATCTTGACCATTATTAACAAACGGGATGATGCCACTATCGTAGCAGTAGGTACTACTACTATGCACACCAGACTTATTTGTGAGAGGGAAATCAGACACGTCAACTATTCCTTCAGGGATAGCAGTTTGAATTGTGCCAGAATTAGCAATGAGTTCACTTGCATAAACAGATATACGGGGGACTGGTGATCCCGTCGTACAGAAATTCTGGCTAGGTGTACCCTGAAGTTCACCATTGCCAGTTACACAAAGTGCCCTCACTGCTATTTCGGGTGGAACATGAGTCACAACATGGTCAATCAGTACCACATCACTATCCGTTATCGGACCAACTACAATGCTCCAAAATCCCGGCCCTGATGACGTTTTCGTCGCCTGTGATGCACAATTAGCCGGTGTAATAGGTGGTGTTTCTTCTGGCATACCAATACCATTTAACGGTAGCGTTAATGTATTTGAATTACCAAATTCATCCTCATAAGGTATAAAAAGGTCTAGCTCCTTTGTGCCAGCGGGGTCTTGGGGTTCAAAAACCATTGTGAAAAGGCACCATGGAGAAGTTCCTCCTATTTCTGTGTTGGAGCAGGTATCACCTGTGGCAATATTACCGAACTCATCAGAATTGGCTATCGTCACAGTGCCAAATTCATCAGTGGTAGTCGTTATATTAGCAAATTCATCAATGACTCCTAATTGTAGAGAACTAACATTCCCATTGAATAGGATAAATGTTCGCTCTGCTGATGAATTGCCAATATTCACAAAACCAAAGTTCCACGATAACGGCACTACTGTCAGATAAGATAGCGGTTGTGGCGTTGCTTGTGGCGTTGCTTGTGGCGTTGCTTGTGGCGTTGGTTGTGGCGTTCCATCCGTTTCACAAGCACCCATCGTATCGCCATGATCAAGATGAGCCTGTAGCGCACTTTCTGAAATAGTCAAAGTGGTTTTTAAGTTGTGACAGATAGTGACTTTATCTGTACCAGCTGAGACATTTCCCACAGACAAGAGGGCAGATAGCCCAATAATACTAAAAGATAAAGTCTTGATTTGGCGTGCGACTTGATGTCGCCATTGCGGTGGGGGTTCTGTGTTCCGACTTGTAATAGGAACACGGTTTTTGAATACTACACTCATAACTATTTTCCTCTTTATTATAAAATAAAAATGAATTAATTTGCTTAGGAATGAGGCTTTAATAATTTCCGAAATTTGAACAGCCAAACCTGACAGGTTTTTAAAACCTGTCAGGTTTAATTTTGGATATTATTAAATTCTTATTCCTAAATTGAATGAGCAAATTTATATATGAATTATGAATGGTTTGAATGGTTTAAATAATTCATATACTATTATACACCTTAGACAATAAATTTAATTTTGTCAATTTTTTACAGAAAAAAAAGCAATTAATTTTGTAACTACTCAGCCTTGAAATCAATTTCAAGGCTGAAAGCTAAAGCAGGCTAAAGCCCGCTAAATTATTTTCGAGGTTTAAGTTTTTTTCAAAAAACTTAAACCTCGAATGCTTTCAGCCTTGAAATTGATTTCAAGGCTAACCGCTGAGTAGTTACTTAATTTGTAACTACTCAGCCCCCTCG
>JAGLHR010000024.1 GCA_023143415.1 Thiomargarita sp.
CCAAATTTTAATAAGATACGAAAAATGGTTATTTATATGAATAAATTAGGTTTTCCCCGTAAACGTTTTGGTCAACATTTTCTCCAAGATAATCAAATTATTCAGCGTATTGTCGCAGCGATTGCGCCTCAACCGGAGCAACATTTAGTTGAAATAGGACCTGGTAAAGGGGCGTTGACGTTCCCTTTACTTCAACAAGGCGCAGTCTTGGATGTGATAGAACTTGATCGTGATCTGATTGAGTGGCTAAAACAAAAAACGATTATATTCAATGAGTTATCTATTTATCACGCTGATGTATTAAAATTTGACTTTAAACGGTTAGTGAAAAATGGGCAACAATTACGGGTTGTTGGTAATTTACCCTATAATATTTCTACGCCCTTATTGTTTCATTTGTTGAATTATGCGAATGATATTCAGGATATGATCTTTATGTTGCAAAAAGAAGTTGTTAATCGGTTGATTGCGGCACCAGCGACTTCTGATTATGGGCGTTTATCGGTGATGTTACAATATCATTGTCAGATAGAAAAAATATTTGATGTGAATCCAAATGCGTTTTACCCACCGCCCAAAGTGGATTCGAGTGTTGTGCAATTAATACCCCATTCTACACCACCCGTTGAGGTGATGAATCAAAAACATTTTGCCCAAGTCGTCGCTCTTGCCTTTTCACAGCGGCGCAAAACTTTACGCAATACGTTAAAACGCCTTTTTGATATAGAAGACATCCAAGCGGTGGGAATTAATCCCGGGGCGCGTGCTGAAACATTGACGCTGAATGAGTTTGCACAATTGGCGAATGTTGTTACATTGAGAGAAGCTATGTAGGGTGGGCAATGTCTTTTTATTGCCCACCATCTTATGAGGTGGTGGTGGGCAACCAAAACACCTTGCCCACCCTACATATACTATAATTCACCATTACCCATTATTTCAGGGAATTTTTTTAAAGTTCCTTTAATATTTTTTATGTCGACATTTTGGGTAAATTCCCGCAAGTCTTCACCATATTGAATAAGCTCAGAAACATGATACTCATCGCCCAGTTTTATGATCTTCTGTGCAAAATCATCAACCACATCAATTTCTATCGCGCCACTGATATTTTTCCAAATAGGCAGGATTTTTTTTTCCATCGTACCGAATAATTTTGGAAATTGAGTCTTGTCTAAAGAAGTAAAATTTTTTAAGGACTTTTCAAAAGTAATCTGATTCAAATCAGGAAGAAGTTCCTGCGTGATGGCAGAAACAGTGGCAGCGATATTAACTTCCCGTAAAGTGATTTCAAAAATACTCCCTTTGCCAATGTGACTTTTAACGGAAATGTAACCGTTCATCATTTCGACGAGGTGTTTGGTAATGCTTAATCCCAAGCCTGTTCCGCCATATTTTTGGGTATTTTGTCCCTCTTGTTGTCGGAACGGTTCAAAAATAATATCCTGTTGATCGTCTGGAATACCAATGCCGCTATCTTCTACAATGATAATTAAATCAATTTGATGTTCACCATCCACTTGTTCTACCGGTTTTTTCAGCGCACTGAGTTTTATCTGTCCATATTCTGTAAATTTGATGGCATTACTGATTAAATTCACCAATACTTGCCGTAATCTGGTTTCATCTAATATTAAATCATGCGGAAGTGTTTTATCAACTTCTACAATAAATTCTAAATTTTTCTCTGTGAAATTAATGGTGAAATTTTTTTGTAACTCATTGAACATATTGATAATATTTGTATTATAATACTGAATATCTAATCGCCCTGCTTCAATTTTAGAGAAGTCAAGTATATCATTAATTAAAATCAATATGCTGTTACAGGCGGTATGAATTGAGTTGAGGTAATTTTTTTGTTTTTTATCAGTAATCTCTGAAGAGAGTAAATCATTAAAACCCATTACCGCATTCATGGGGTTACGAATTTCATGGCTAAAAATGGCTAAAAATTCGCCTTTGATACGATTAGCGGATTCGGCTTCTTCTTTCGCTTTTTTTAATGCGTTTTCCACTTTTATCCGCTCGGCAATTTCCTGCTCCAGTTTTTTTTTCTGTTCATAAATTTCAATAAAAATATGAACTTTATACAGAAGTATCTCAGGCACAATAGGTTTAGTGATAAAATCAACCGCACCGATTTTTATTCCCTTTGTTTTGTGATAATCATCTTGATAAATGGCTGATATAAAAATAACCGGCAGATATTGCGTTTTAATATCCTGGCGCATTATTTGAACCATTTCAAAACCATCCATTTCTGGCATTTGTACATCAATCAATGCGAGTGCAAAATCATGTTGCAGAGTCATTGTTAATCCTTGATTACCGGAATTTGCGCGAATAATATTCACATTTTGTTTGGCGAGTAATCTTTCCAAAGCAATGATGTTTTCAATTTTGTCATCGACGATGAGTATTTTTGGTGGTGTTTTCATTGTTTTAATTAATGGTGAATGGTTTCGAGGCTAAAGTTTTTCTTTAAAAAAACTTTAGCCT
>JAGLHR010000240.1 GCA_023143415.1 Thiomargarita sp.
TTTTAATCCATTCGAGGTTCAAGTTTTTCTTTAAAAAACTTGAACCTCGAATCTTATATACAATCCTTGTAGTTATTATTAGAAAAACGACAATAACAAATCTGCTGCCTCATCTGCCCCATTTGCCGTAGGCAATTCTGGCTTAGGAATGGCTAAAACCTGTTCCAAGCTGTCCATAATCTCACCCCGTTCAAGTAAATGGCGTGAAATAGAAACCGCCCGTGTCTGTTTTTTTAACCAGCCCGCAATATAAAAAGTTTCTGGCCAATCATCGCGTTCTAAATAGATCACAGGAATCCCATGACAAGCCGCTTCCGTAAAAGTACCATAACCCGGTTTAGTGATTAAAACATCACAGGAACATAACATATCAATAAAAGGCAAATTCAGGCTTTCCCAAGCAAAAGTATCAGGGCGATCAATCTGCCAAGCCGCTGGCACTAGCATTGACACGCCCTCCATTTTAGGCCAAACTTCTATCGGCAAAGACATTTCTATCCCACCCAAAGCCAAACAAACTAAGCGTTCTTCAGGATTCAATCGTAATTTTTGATTAATGACAGATCGACAAGGTGTACCTAATGTGGCTAATGGTTCTATTGAAAGCGTGTTATTTAAATCCGACATTGGCATCGACGGTGTCGGTTGCAAAAAATAACGCGCACTTCGATAAGCCGCTTGAATCTGTTGATGAATAGATTTCGCATCAGGCTGAACCGCACAATAATGCCAATAAATATCCGCCCAGTTGATTGAACATAAAGCCACAGCAGGAATATCGGCTTCTTTTGCGCCCGCTAAGGTTAAGTAGGGTATGTCAGCCAGAATTAAATCCGCTTTTGTCGCTGCTAATGCTTCAGCTTCAACGCGCACTTTTTTTGACCAATCGGCATGAAACTGACTATAAGCCGCCGCACTCGCCGCTAAATCAGTATCCACAGCAGAACGCATACACATCCCAAAATCGCTAGACACAGGTAATAACTGAAAATCGCCCTGCAAACGTGTTTTCAAAAACGCTGGGGAAACTGCTGTACGCAAAGTGATTTGCAAAGAGGGCAATCGCTTGCGTAAAGCGTTAACCACTAATAATGCTTGCATGGCATGTCCAAAACCATGCGATGAAATTGCAACTAATAAATGTGGCATGTTAAAATATCTTAACCCTTATTAAATGGAATCAACCGATGCAGAAATATTATCAAAATGCGACAAATCAAGTTCAAAATGCCCTTAAAGAATCCCTCGCTTCACTCAGAGAAAATCTGACAAATGAAGGGCTCAATATTGATAAAATCGCCACAGAATCAATGGCAGTTGAAGTCGTCTCTTTTCTTTTAGTGGAATGCTTAACTAAGGAACGAATGGCTTTTCATTCCTTTGACGGTGCAGAAAAAGCGCGTGAAGATGCCCTTAAAATTGTAAAAACAGCCGTCATTCAATATCGCGGAGATAATTTAGTGCCACCACGGAAACATCAGATACATTAGTGGTGAATGGTGAATGATGAATGGTGAATGATGAATGGTGAATGATTCAATTCATCATTTGATTGAGCATTGAATCAATAGTCAATGCCATACCAGCAATTTTCTTTTGCTTATTAACTGATGTTACGCAGGGAGCTTCTAAATTCCACCGATGAAATCGGTGGAATTTGGCAGAATTTGGAAGCACCTTGCGTAACATCAGTTATTAATGAGGCTTTAAAGCCAAACCTGACAGGTTTTAAAAACCTGTCAGGTTTAGTTTTCGAGGTTTCCGCTTCAAAAAACGGAAACCTCGAAACGATTTTATGCACTTTCCTTATCAAGTTCAAGTTTAGGTATGCTTTTTACTGACAGGATACACATCGTGCCTGGGATCCCACCATAAGATTTTAAAAAGATGATGTTCTCGAATACCCCAAAGACGTTCTTTCCCTGAAAGACGTAAAGAAAAGAGTTCTTCTTCAAATTCGATCACTTTTATTTCAGCAAGACGTTTTCGCGCTTCGTTACACAAATCTCTCACCTTGATAGGATGACAACCTGTGTTTGGATGGTTGACTTCAGCCCAAGTCATGCTTTCAAATTGTGCTAATTTTCCATGTACATATTTTAAGGTTTTAGCGTCCATATCGCCCCATCCCCAAGGACCATCAAAATCAAGTAGGCGAATTTGCCATGACAGTTTTTCGTGATCACTATTAAAACGTTGAGAAACCCGCAAAGGCTTATCTTTTTGAATGGTTTTCTTAATCCTTGACTGAGTATGCCCTTTTTTAACTTTTTTCATTTTACCCATAATTCAGTTCATGCTTCTATCTCGAAACCCTCATTATAGACTCCTTCATAGTACTCAGCCATAGAAGCCAACGTAATTTCTCTGCCACCGCCTTCCAGATCATTAAGTCCCTTACGCGCATCACGCCATGGTTTCTCCATAGTGATTAAGTCGCGGAGCCATTGAGCCGATTGATTGCCGTAATCACGTAACACTGTTTGAACCGTTTCTTTTTGGTCATCACTGAGCGCGTCAGTATTTCCAAGTTTTGGTATATCCGATAAGTCCATGTCGTATTGCCCCTGATGAGCCTCATACAATTCCTTGATAACCGTGCCACTTGGCCATGCGTAAATGGATTGTTTAAATAACGGTTTTTCATCCCATACCAGTGACCATGCTTGGCAATAATAGAGTAACTTGTGTAAGCGTGGTGTGGGTAAAGGATGTTTTTGCGAAATAATAAAAGCCGCAATATCAAAAACGTTTTTCGTTGCCATGTTCATTTCCTTTAGCTGAGTACATTCGAGGCTAACGTTTTTTAAAGAAAAACGTTAGCCTCGAATGGATTATGGTATAAACGGATTAAA
>JAGLHR010000241.1 GCA_023143415.1 Thiomargarita sp.
TATGGTTGCCCTGAGTCGTTACGGCATTTTTTTCTTTCCTCGTATTCGTGAAGAAATTGATTAAATTCTAACGTCAAGGGTTTTAGTAATGCCAATACCAATCAAGAAAACGAAACAATTCCATCACCTCATGTTCTCATTCGCCTCTTGACAAATCTTTTAAACAAGGCGCATTAACATCCTTGGTTGACAGCGTTGGATTGCTGATAGGCCATTCAATACCAATATCAGGATCATCCCAACGGATACAGCCTTCATCTTCTGGATGATAATAATCTGTACATTTGTAGTGAAAATCAGCAAATTCTGACAGAACGCAAAAGCCATGCGCAAAACCTGCTGGAATATAAAATTGTTGATGTTCCTCTGCCGATAAAGTGATTCCCACCCATTGTCCATAAGATGGCGAATCCTTGCGAATATCAACAGCAACATCAAATACAACACCATGAGTCACCGAAACCAATTTACCTTGTGGATATTGCTTTTGGAAATGCAATCCGCGTAGTACACCTTTGGCAGAGCGGGAATGATTATCTTGTACAAAAGGCTCTGGAATACCCGCCTCGACATAACGGCTGGCATGGAAAGTTTCTAAAAAAAAACCGCGTGAATCCCCAAATACTTTGGGTGTTATCAGTAATACGCCTGGAATACCTGTTGTTATGACTTTCATTTAGAGTTCTTTCGCTAAAATGGATTTGAGATATTTGCCGTAATTATTTTTTATCAATCTATCAGCTAAAGTCGCCAATTGTTCATCATTGATGTAATCCTTTCGCCAAGCAATTTCCTCAGGGCAAGCTATTTTAAGCCCCTGTCTTTTTTCAATCGTTTCCACAAATAAGGAGGCTTCCAGCAATGCAGCATGGGTGCCTGTATCCAACCAAGCCATACCACGCCCCATTTTTTCTACTAACAAAGCATTGCGCTGCAAATAAACTTTGTTCACATCAGTAATTTCCAATTCACCACGGGCGGAAGGTTTAATATTTTTTGCAATTTCTACGACATTATTATCATAAAAATATAAGCCTGTCACGGCATAGCGAGATTTGGGCTGTTTAGGTTTTTCCTCAAGACTAATCGCTTTACCCGCTTTATCAAATTCAACAACGCCATAACGCTCAGGATCATGAACAGGATAAGCAAACACACTGGCACCGCTTGTTAAAGTCGCCGCCTTTTGTACCTGCTTTTGAAAACCATGACCATAAAAAATATTATCACCGAGTACCAGCGCACAGGTTGAGTTCTCAATAAACGATTCACCGACAATAAAAGCTTGTGCTAAACCATCGGGGGAAGGTTGTACGGCATAACTGATATTAATTCCCCATTGATGCCCATTACCCAATAATTGTTCAAAACGCGGCGTATCTTGGGGAGTAGAAATCAATAAAATGTCTCGAATATCCGCCAACATCAAGGTGCTTAACGAATAATACACCATTGGCTTATCATAAATGGGCAATAGCTGCTTAGAGACAGCTTGAGTAACGGGATGCAAACGTGTTCCCGATCCGCCCGCTAAAATAATACCTTTCATAGTTATTCACTTATCAATTGACAAAAAATTACAACACGCCCAAACGTTCACCTTGATAACGACCATCACGCACCCGTTGCCACCAATTGCGATTCTCTAAATACCATTGCACTGTTTTATGTAAACCTGTCTCAAATGTTTCAATCGGTTTCCAACCGAGCGTTTTTTGAATTTTGCTGGCATCAATGGCATAACGCAAATCATGCCCTGGGCGATCTGTGACAAAAGTGATTAATTGACTATGAGGTTTATGCGGCGAAGTGGGTTGTAAATCATCAAACATCGTACATAATGTCTGTACCACTTCTAAATTAGTCATTTCATTATGTCCACCAATATTATAGGTTTCCCCCACTTCCCCCTGTTTTAAAACTAAATATAATGCACGGGCATGATCATCCACATACAGCCAATCGCGACTATTCTCACCTTGACCATAAACAGGCAATGGCTTACCTTCTAACGCATTAAGAATGATTAAAGGAATCAGCTTTTCTGGAAATTGATAAGGACCATAATTATTAGAGCAATTTGTGGTGACAATGGGTAATTTAAAGGTGTGATGCCAGGCTCGCACTAAATGATCTGAAGCAGCCTTACTTGCAGAATACGGTGAATTTGGTTGATAAGGTGTTGATTCTAAAAACAATCCGTTTTTTTCTAAACTCCCATAAACTTCATCTGTCGAAACATGATGAAACCGAAACCGTGCCTTCGCGCTACTATCAAGGCTTTGCCAATAATGCCGCGCCGCTTCAAGTAAAGTGTAAGTACCCACAATATTAGTATTGATAAATTCAGCAGGACCATCTATAGAACGATCCACATGCGACTCCGCCGCTAAGTGCATAATGGCATCAGGCTTAAACTGGGTAAACTCCTGTTGTAATGCAGATACATCACAAATATCAACTTGGGCAAAATGATAACGGGGGTTATTTTTTACGCCTGATAAAGAATCAAGATTGCCAGCATAAGTGAGTTTATCGACATTCAGAATCGTCACATCAGTATCATTAATGAGATAACGAATAACAGCAGAGCCAATAAAGCCCGCGCCACCAGTTACAATGAGTTTCAAATCATTTCCTCTATTCAGTGAGCAATTAGTCAATGCAAAAAAAATGCGATGTCCCTTCTGGAACATCGCAACCCTAAAATTCAGCTCTTTTTAACCTTAATATCGTTTTTTAAAGAAACCAAGTTTCTATCGCATTTTTGCGTAAAATACATCACTCGTATTTTTGTATTTAACCAAAGCAAAAAATGCGATAACGACATTCGAGAGCCTCAAATTGAAATTGAGAGATTTTATCTTTTCTTATAGCGAGTGATACTGAGTTCGACACGACGATTTTTAGCGCGACCAATCCTCGTGTTGTTAGGCGCAATAGGATTACTTTCTCCAGCACCCCATTGGGTAATACTATTACTCCGAAGACGTTGCTGTCTCAAGTAATTAGCAACCGCCCTCGCCCGTTTATCGGACAATTTCTTGTTATATTTTTCACTACCAACACTATCCGTATAACCCACGACTTCTATACCTTTAATGAAATCAATTCCGATTTGATTGATAAGTTCATTGAGAGTCATCTTGGCTTGAGAAGTCAAAATGGCCTTGTCGAAAGCAAAGGTCACATCACCAGCGAGGATTACCTGATGTTTGACAGCATCTATGAGCTTGCAACCTCTTTCGTCAACCGCAGCACCCAATGGCGTACCTGGGCAATCGTCTCTATAATCAGGCACACCGTCCTGATCGGAATCTAGCGGACAACCACGATCATCAACACCTTTAGAAATTTCTAGCGGCGTGTTATTGGGGCAATCTGAACGATAATCAGGTACACCGTCCTTATCGGTATCTATAGAGCAACCCTTTCTGGGACCACTTTGATAGACCCCTTTGGAAATTTCTTCTGGAGTGTTATCAGGGCATACATCCTCGTCATCGTAAATACCATCTCCATCTCTATCGCTAACGGCACCGCAAACTTCAAAGAACTGAGAAGGTGTGTTAGGTGTTCTAGGAGTTTGAACACATTCATCTGGACGTACAGTCCGAACAGGTTTTCCCTGAGAATCAAGAAGAATATGAGTATTTTCATCGTTGGCAGCCAAAACGGAAAATCCTGCTGTTGATAGCAGTGTACCCGTGACTACCCCTATTAATATTTTACGACCGGAGCAATCAAACATAAATAATGTTTCCTTATTGTGATGATTAAACTTATGTGAAACGACTTGAAAAAACTTAATTTAAAGATTTAGATCAAAGTCTAAGATAAAGCAACATATCTTAAAGATATGTTCATTCTGATTTTAACTTTAGATGAATGAAAAAGCAATTAAAATTAAGATTTTTGTAACTACTCAGTCTTGAAATCAATTTCAAGGCT
>JAGLHR010000242.1 GCA_023143415.1 Thiomargarita sp.
TTATTGTTTGGAGTAACGAGAAAACCTATCAGGTTTATTGAACTCTCATTCCTAAGACATAACAATCCCCCCTCTTTTTCACTTTGCCACTGATTCTTTCAGTTGTTCAGGCGATTTAGCCTTCAATGCTTTAATGTGAATTTGAGCCTGTTTAGCTATTTTGCCGCCTTTGTCAAATTCTATCGCTTTTTGATATTGCGTGATAGCGTCTTCTTGTTGTTCTAATTGTGCCAGGGCTCCCCCTAATTTGTAGTAGTAAAAGGGATTTTCAGTTCTCACTTTCACCGCAGATTCAAATTGTTTCACGGCTTCACTTGGTTTATTAAGTTGAGTTTTGGCTTCTCCTAAGCATAAATAAGCCCAATCTTCATTCTTGTAAATTTTCAGGGCGGTTTGACATTTCTCAATCGCCGCTTTAGGGCGTTTACGCAAGTTTTCTGCTAAACCGCATAAGGCATGAGCCGCCGCTTTAGCACTTTTACTTGCCTTTGTGGATTTCAAAACGGTTTGAGCTTCTGTTGACGCTTTATCCGGTTTTTGAAAACGTATCAGGGCATACCCTAACATGACTCGACTCCAAATATGATCGGGTTCAATCTCTAATCCTCTTTGATAGCGAGAAATCGCCTGTTTATATTCTCCAAGTACGGCTAATGCTTTTCCCCAGACATAATAATACCGCCGATTATTTGGCGAAAGTGCTACCGCATTTTCGTATTGTATAATGGCTTGTTTATACTGTTTCAGTTTTGCTCTTAGTTTACCAAATTCATAATAGAGCGTGGGATCAGGATTCAATTTCAAGGCGGTTTGATATTGAGTAACCGCTTCTTCATATTGATGAAGTTTAACTAACGCTTCACCCAATTGGGAGTATATCCAAGAGGTTCCCTGTTTTAAAACCAGTGCCTTTTTGAATTTCATAATCGCTTCGTCGTACCGTTTCAATTTAGCGAGTGCTATTCCCCAACCGCCATAAATCCAATTGATATTGGGATTTTGTTCTGCTGCCTTTTTGTATTGTGTCATAGCTTCTTTAGGATTGCCCACCCTTAATAAGGCATTTCCCAATTCACCATAAAATGGGGCATCATCTAGGTTGAGTTTTCCCGCTTTTTTGTATTGCAAAATGGCTTTCTTGTTTTGTTTCAACCTGACTAAAGCGACACCATAAGCGTAGTAATAACGTCCTTTTAATTGATCATCTGTCAGGCTTTCTACAAAGGATTCATATTCCGCAAAATCCTCTGCTTTGTTGAATTTAGCCAGTGCTTTTTCCAAACAAAGAGGTGTCCATTCACCGGTTTTATTCAGTGCGAGAGCGGTTTGACATCTTTTAATCGCTTTTTTATGCTGATTCAATGCGATTAACGCTAATCCACATAAGGCATTCGCATTCGCTTTGTCTTTCTTATCCGCTTCTTGTAAATTCAAAACGGTTTCACATTGCGTTAAGGTTTCTTCAGGTTTGTTAAGCCGTAGCAGCGCGTATCCCCATCTATTGTATATCCCGGAAAATGTGGGGTTTATTTCCAAAGCCTTTTGATATTGAGTAATGGCTTCTTCATATCGTTCTTGCTCTGTGAAGGTTTTACCTAAAACGTAGTAAGGATACCAATCATTTGGCGTTAATTCCATGGCGATTTCAAATTGAGTAATCGCTTTATCATATTCTTGCATTAAAAACAACGTATTTCCCCATTCTTTGTGAACCCAATTGAGTGGTTTTAATGCAGTTGCTTTTTGAAATTGAATAATCGCTTCCTGATATCTCTCCTGCCTAACAAGAGCCACTCCCCAATTGCCATAAATCCACGCATCAACACCAGGGTTGAGGGCGACTGCTTTTTCAAACTTATCACTGGCTTCTTCAGGCTGATTACGAAGTTTGAGTAGCACATCTCCCCACATTGCATAAGTCGGGGCGTAATTGGGGTTTATTGTAATCGCTTGTTCAAATTTTTTATCAGCCGTTTCAAAAGCGGTTTCAAAATGTTGATGGGCGTATGCCAAGTTATAGCCCCAATCAGTATAAAACTTATTATTTTGGGGTTCTTTTTCTAAAGCAAATTGATATTTAGTAAACGCTTTTTCCAGTAAATCTTTTTTTAAAACATCGTCATTTTCCAGTTTTGCACTTTTTATCAGGGTACGCGCCCATTGAATATAAATTGCTCCATTTTTTGGCGCGTACTTTGTTGCTGTTTTATAAGCATCAATGGCTTGTTCGTACTTAGTGTTTGATTGCAGCGTATTACCTCTGATAAGATAAATAACAGGATTTTTGCGATCAATTTTTTCAGCTTGCGCTAATTTAGCGAGGGCTTGCTTATATTTTCCCTGATTCTTTAAAAGGCAACCTTCAAGCATAACCACTTCTCCTTCCTTCTTCTTAGAAGAGGGAAGTTGTTGAGAAAAATCAATGAGTTCTTTCAAGGCTTTATTTTTGTCATTAAGACAATAATTTAAGCCAACACTGAGCGGTTCAAAACTTTCGATAACATGTTTAGCCGCCTCTCTAATCACAGATTCTGGATTTTTTTCATCCATGCCCGAAAATGTGACGGAAGGTTGTCCAGTAATGCGAAGTGTGAGGTATAACACGCCATGTCTGATAACAATATCGCCGCTAACTAAACGTTGTCTAATTCCCAACATCCGCCTGAATTGTGCAACAACAGCGTTTAAAGAAAGCCCCATTGTTGATATGTCAACTTCTTGTCGCTTTTCCAATTCAGTAAATTGAATTGCAGCCACGCCCTTATCACGGCGTATGGAGTTTGTTTTTAACTCTTTGCGTATTTCGTCCATGTTGTATTGGAGTCGATAGGCAACCACTGCCCCGGTGTAACCTTCTTGTCTTCCCAGATTGAATGGCGTTTCAAACGGTTTAATGACGATGTCGTATCGAAATAGTTCATAAATCGTATGTCCAATGAGAACGACAAAAAGAAAAGACAATGTGTATTTAAAGATAGAAATAGAAATGGCTTGCACTTTTTGCCATCGACTCGTTTCATTTCCTTCCGATTCTTCCTTTTCGTCCTTTTTTTCAAAACAAAAGGTTTTAATTTTTTTGATGATAGGTTCCATGATGAATTATTTATACTCAGGGCAACCACAAGGGATTGCCCCTACATCAGAATATTTTCGTCAGTCGAAATAAGAATATTGGTAACTACTCAGGGCAACCACAAGGGATTGCCCCTACATCAGTCAGGTAGGGTGGGCAACGTATTTTTGTTGCCCACCAAAATGTTCAAACATTTATCCCTCGTTCCCAAGCTCTAGTTTGGGAACGCCTGTCGCGACGCTCTGCGTCGCGGGACGCAGAGCGTCCCTGAATGCGTTCCCAAGCTAGAGATATCATCGTTATACAT
>JAGLHR010000243.1 GCA_023143415.1 Thiomargarita sp.
AATGACTTTCGTAACGCTCTGCTTTGTCAGACGCAGGGTATCCTTGAATGAATGATCTCCGCTCCGCTCCTGCGTTTCACAAACAGAAATAACAACTCATAATTCGCATGATAAAACAAACCTAAAGGAAAATTGTTATGAAACATAAAATCATCGGTATTTTAACCACAGTCGTTTTAGCTCTATCCGCTTGGGCAAGCAGTAATAGTTTCGCACAGGCACAAAATGCTGCTGTACCCAGTGATCAAGAAATGGTACCTTCTATTCAAGTCAGAGGAAAGGAACAGAGCAGAGAAAAGGGTAGTCGCAATGGCAACCGCAATGGCAACCGCAATGGCAGCCACAATAATAGTCGCAATGGTAGTCGCAATGGCAACCACAATAATAGTCGCAATGGCAGCCGCAATGGCAACCACAATAATAGTCGCAATGGCAACCACAATAATAGTCGCAATGGCAACCGCAATAATAGCCGCAATAATAGCCGCAATGGCACCCGCAATGGTAGCCACAAGAATAGTCGCAATGGCAGCCGCAATAATAGTCGCAATGGCAACCGCAATGGCAACCACAATAATAGTCGCCGCAATGGCACCCGCAATGGTAGCCACAAGAATAGTCGCAATGGCACCCGCAATGGTAGCCACAAGAATAGTCGCAATGGCACCCGCAATGGTAGCCACAAGAATAGTCGCAATGGCAACTGCAACGGTAGCCGCAACTGTAATCAATCTCAAGGGCAATCTCAAGGAAAACAAGAGTACAATCGTAAGGGCAATTAGTCAATGCCATTTAAGCCAATGCGAACACGCAGGTTCGCCCCTATAGCACACAAAATTGACAAAATATTGGAACCAATAATTTATGTTCAACATAAAAAACGGCTTAAAAATAAGTACAATATTTGTACTTTCACTCTTTTTATTTGCAAATAGTGTTAACGCAACCCCAGTATTTGCTAGACAATATTCATTTCCATGCGCGACTTGCCATACAAGACAACCTGCATTAAATGAATTTGGTTTAATGTTCTTAAGAAATGGATTTAGACTGTCAAAAGATGAAATAACGGCTTTGGAAAAGTCTTCAGATAATGATAACAGGCATTATCCAATGGGTGCCGTTGTCGGATTAAATTATGATTCCAATGATAAATTTAAAACAGAGACGAAACTGTTTTTAACGGGTTCGATTACAAAAACACTTTCTTTTTATGGGGTTATAAAGGAAGTCTCCAATGATTCTGGACAAAACAGTCCAGAATTTTTTGACGACAAAGGTTCCAGGTATTACTTGCAGTATAATCCACAAGGAAATACCCATGTATTAAGAGCGGGATTGTTATCGCCTTTAACCCAGCTTGGAAATGTAAAAAGAGCGGCGGCGCTTGCTGGATTAAACAGTGATACAGAAGAACAAGGCTGGAATAAGTATAGAAGTCCATTACAAAATGCCGGTGTGGAAAAGATAAGAGGCTTAGATTACTCATATTTCCGTAATAATCTTTTGTTTTCAGTTGCTTACGGCAGAACAATTGATCACTCAAATTCTGGTAACGGAAATCATACGGGTGCTGGAGGCGGTGCTGGAGGTGGTGCTGGAGGTAGTGCTGTCAGTGTTGCTGGAGGCGGTGCTGGAGGCGGTGCTGGAGGCGGTGCTGGAGGCGGTGCTGGAGGCGGTGCTGGAGGTAGTGCTGGAATAGGTGCTGGAGGTAGTGCTGGAATAGGTGCTGGAGGTAGTGCTGGAAGTAGTGCTGGAGGTGGTGCTGGAATAGGTGCTGGAGATGGCGTTATGAATGATGATGACTATAATTTTGTCACTTCTATCGGATACACGACAACATCAGGATATAAATTGGGTTTGATTTATAACCGCTTTCAAGTACAAGGAAATGATCAATATTCCTTTATATTGCCATTTGAAAAGAATTTAAATCATTTTATATTCAATTCATCTTTGGTTTATAAAAACAGCTCTCTTGAAAACGATTACTATGGGATTGAAAATGCGTTTACAATTCCATTGAGAAATTATGACTTTGTTAAAGTTGTTATGAATGCTGATATTGATGAAGAAGAAAATAACAACTATGGATACTCCTTGAGTTATAGTAAAATGTTTGGTAATATGTTTATGCTAACATTAACAGGTGCTGGCATAGAAACAAACAATGAAAATGACGCTGTTATAAGTACGACATTAAATATCAATTTTTAATCTGCGAATTTGATGCGCTTTCTGTTCAAAACGATTGCGAATGAGCTCGCATCAGATTAAGATCATACTTTTAATCAAATCTCGGTTTGAAAAAACGAAACCATTATAAAACCTAAAGGAAACTTAATTATGAAACATAAAATCATCGGTATTTTAGCCACTGTCGCTTTAGCCCTATTCACTTGGACAAGCAGTAATAGTTTCGCAGAATCAGAAACACAAAATGCCACTGTACCCAGTGATCAAGGAATGGGGCAGCCTTGTGGGCAAGGCAGGGAAATGGAACCTTGTGGGCAAGGCAGAGGAATGGGGCATGGGAGAGGAATGCATTCTGGGCAAAACAACTCTGGTAATCAAATACCAATAGTAGATGATACACGTCAATTTGTAGAACTGCCTGAAATGGCAAGAAAAATCATGCGTCAAAGGATGTTAAACAATCTCACCGCTTTGACTCAGATTCTTGGTTTGTTCGCAGAGGGCAAGCTAAAGGAAGCCGCTGATATTGCCGAAACTCAAATAGGTAATTGGAGAATCGGTGGTGGCACGGGTATGGGACCAGGTAAATTTATGCCGGTTGGAATGCGACAAATTGGTCAGAGTATGCACAGTTCGGTAGAGGAATTTGCGCGAGTTGCGAGAGCAGGTGAGACGACAAAGGCTTATGCTGCGTTGCAAAATGTCACCGCAATTTGTGTGGCTTGTCACTCTTCTTATCGTACACGGTAGTTTTTATGAGTCGTTCTGGAAACCAAAGCTAAAGCGTTAGACTCCAATCTAAAGTACAACGGATTAGGGAATTAAACGGATTGATTGTTTTTATTAACTAGACATTTAAAGGAATTTTTTATAAATTGTTTTTAAAAATCAAACGTTTAGCTTTAATTTATCCTTTAAAACAATCCGTTTCATTCCCAAATCCGTTGTACTTATCTGCCCTCAATCCGTTTCATTCCCAAATCCGTTGTACTTATCTGCCTCAATCCGTTTCATTCTTAAATCCGCTTTTAAATCCTTTCGCTGAGACAATCCTTGTCGTTATTGTTTGGTTCGTATTGAAAAACAATGTCGTTCTGGAGTCCAACTTTGGCTTGAAGAGTACCAGTGCGTTTATATGTCTAATTGAAATACTGAACATAAGTATTGAAGTATAAATTATCGGATATGATTCTGAAAATTCTCAAATTCTCAAATTCTGATTCAAACTTTTTAGGATTAACATGATTTAACATTTTGATTTTACAATATTTTTTTATTAAAACGTTTGAATCAGAATTGACAGAATTTGAGAATTGACAGAATTAAACAACTTGATTTGACTGCTTTTTTTAATTCTGAAAATTCTCAAATTCTCAAATTCTGATTCAAACTTTTTAGGATTAACATGATTTAACATTTTGATTTTACAATATTTTTTTATTAAAACGTTTGAATCAGAATTGACAGAATTTAAGAATTGACAGAATTAAACAACTTGATTTTACTGTTTTTTTTAATTCTGAAAATTCTCAAATTCTCAAATTCTGATTCAAACATTTTAGAATTAACTAATTGATTTAATTTATTTTTTTAAAAAACTGACTCTGACAATATTCAACCACAACTTATGATAAAAGACGAACTGACGTATAACACCATCGGCTGTGCTATGAAAGTACATAGCACATTAGGACCTGGATTTCAAGAGCTCATTTATCAAAAGAGCCTCGCAATTGAATTAGGAAAAGCCGGAATCTCATTTGAACGAGAACAAGTCCACAAAATTTACTACGACGGCATTGAAGTAGGAACGCGCAGAGCGGACTTTGTCGTAGAAAATGAAATCGTTGTAGAAATCAAAGCCGTTGTCAAATTAGAAGATGTGCATATCGCACAAGCTAAAAACTATGTCGTCGCTTACGATTTTCCGAGAGGATTACTGATTAATTTTGGCGCACCAAGTTTACAAAGAAATTTATTGTTTAATCCAAAATACCAAGCAGAAAATGCTAAATTACAATTTTGAATCAGAATTTAAGAATTTAAGAATTGACAGAATTAAACAATATTACTGCTTTTTATTCTGAAAATTCTAAAATTCTAAAATTCTGATTCAAATATTTTAGGATGAACAGAATTTAACATTTTGATTTTACAATATTTTATTATTAAAAAGTTTGAATCAGAATTTAAGAATTTTAGAATTGACAGAATTAAACCACTTGATTTGACTGTTTTTTATTCTGAAAATTCTCAAATTCTTAAATTCTGATTCAAATTTTATTATTCTGAAAATTCTCAAATTCTCAAATTCTGATTCAAACATTTTTAGACTCACTCTTATCGTCTGAATTTAGCCATGTAGGGTGGGCAAAGTCCTTTTCTTGCCCACCTTCCTCATTAAAAAAAATGGTGGGCAAACAAAAAGACGTTTGCCCACCCTACATGGCTCATTAAAAAAAATGGTGGGCAACCACGTTGCCCACCCTACATGGCTAGGATGAATGGTTTTCGAGGTTTGAATTTTTCTTCAAAAAACTCAAACCTCGAATGCTTTGAACTCCAATACAATTAAATTTTTTGAGGCACAACAGACTCAAAAGCAAGCCCTGTTTGTATGAAGGCATTAGCATCAGGATTTTGTGATAAATGGGGTATTCCTGTTGGCTGCGCTACCTGTTGAGGAAGTACAACTATCGGCTGAAGTGCGACAGCTTGTTGAGGTACGACAGCTTGTTGAGGTACGATCATCGGCTGAAGTGCGACGGGCTGTTGTTGAGGTACGAGCATTGATGCTAATACCTGTTGAGGTACAACCGGCTGTTGTTGAGAAACAACGGGCTGTTGCTGAGAAACAACCATCGGCTGAGGTACGAGAGTTTGAGGTATGACACTTCCCATCTGTTGAGGAATTGGCTGCTGAGGTATGCCCATTTCAGGCGCAACTGGCGGCTTTTTACGTCCATATTTTAAGAAATACAAAAAGAATATTGCAATGCCGATAAGTATTACACTCAATACGGGACGATAGAATAACCATGCAATAGCAATGGTTATCAAAGAAAATACAGATGCTAGAATAAAAGAGGTAATAGTTGTTGCTATTTCAACAAATCGCCCTAAAAAAGGAACAACGCTTGCCAGCACTACCAGTACACTAAAGACCATAAAAATACCAAAAAACATCATCAAAAATCCTGTCAAACGAGAACTCCAAGTTTCAATGACATTGCTCATCGTAGCGCGTTCAAATATTTCTTCGGCTGTCACTGTACCATATTCAAGCAGTTCAATAGACTCGCCTACTTGAGTCGTATAAGCCGCTAAACGGAAACCAACCTGTTTGGCGATAACACTTATAGTCGTGGGCTGGACTATTTGAAATTTTATCCGTAGATCACCAATTTTATGAAGTTTGGGGGTTTCAACCAGGTAAAAATACTCTCCCTTGAAATAGATGTTTTCAAATTGTTGTCCAAATGTGACATTGAGCTTTTCCAACACCTGCCCTCGCCAGTTTTCCTCTATCTTCAAATCAGAATAAGCGTTTATCTTATCGACAAAACCCTTTGATAGGGTGAACTCACCCAATTTAACCTGTTGAGCAGTAAATGTCTCTTCACTAATCGGCATGTCAGCAGGATTTTTATGACCTTCTTGTTCAAAGTGCTTAGAATCAATAAGGTGTTTTGACCATATTTTGGAATAGGTTCGCGTGCTATCCTCCAAAAGTATATCCAGCTTTGACTCTTCAGACTCTTTCCACTGGTACATTTCCACCATACGCCGCAATTTGAGCATCAGGGTTGCATCAACGCCAACCTCAAAATCTGTTAAAACTTCGTTTGTCGTCGCTTCACCACTTAAATGAATGAGTCTGCCATCATTATCTTCTATAACATGATTAGCATTAACGGAAGTGACGATGCGCCCACCTTCTTCCAAAGCCTGAGCGCGATCAACAGAATGACCTTCATTCAAAAACAACAACGGAAAAGCACCAAAAAACAAGGTGAAGCCTATTAGGGCAACGGTGAGAGACTCTTTCATTCGATCTCCCCAGTGTTGATTATTTACATTATATGAATTGGGCATCATTTATCTCCATATTTGAATTTAAAACAATGATATTTTTTATCATACTCGTTGAACTCTAAAAAAACCGCCAACGCTTCCAAAAAACATATTAAGCGTTGTATTCCAAAAAATCGCCAAAGAACTCTAAAAAAAAGTCCATCTGAACGATGATTTTAAAATTACCATAAGTAAAAATTAAGAGCAAGTTTTTCAGTTTGATGTTGTTGAAAAAAATGTTGATTTCTTAAATCAATTCGTAACGACTCAGGGCAACCATAAAGGATTGCCCCTACGAAGGGCAACCATAAAGGATTGCCCCTACAATTCAGGGCAA
>JAGLHR010000244.1 GCA_023143415.1 Thiomargarita sp.
TATGGTTGCCCTGAGTAGTTACCTTATTTCAGTTTCTAAAATCATTATTGATAAATTGTAACGACTCAGTGAGCCAAGGCCGAGTCGTTACAAATAATATTTAAATGTGCTGGAAAGGCAAACATCCTTTCTAGTGTTATTAAAACTTTGAGCTACTGGATATTCTCCAGCAGTCATCAAAGACCGTAGGTATCAGTTAATATAAATAACTGAGTAAAGCCTTCGCAGATGGCAAGACCAATCTAAGGTGGTTTTGCTTTTTTAAACCAACCAAGGAGAGCGTTAATGCCGCTACTGCTTGAAGATAAACGAGCTATTGTTTCTAGCGTTAATAAAATAGTCAGTGAAGCCCATTCTGCTATTGTTCTTGAATATCGCGATATGACCGTTGCTGAAATGACCGAACTACGGAAAAAAGCACGGGATGCTGGTGTTTATTTACGTGTTGTGAGAAATACGCTTGCTCGACGTGCCATGAAAAATACGGATTTTGAATGTTTACAAGATGTTCTTGTTGGACCAGTTGTACTGGCATTTTCAATGGATGAACCAGGGGCCGCAGCGCGTGTTATCAGTGAGTTTGTTAAAACAAACACAAAATTAGTTGTTAAAGGGATAGGTTTGGGTGGCCAGTTATTGGAGGCTCAAGCAATTGATAAGGTGGCGAAGTTACCAACCTATCTTGAAGCAATAAGTCAACTGATGTCCGTGATGCAAGCACCTATCACTAAATTGGCACGTACTCTCAAAGAGCCGCATGCGAAATTAGTACGCACGATAGCGGCGATACGCGATAATAAAGATGAGACGTGAACATAAGCTCTTTAAAAAAAATTGTCTTATCGCTTTTTTTATTTAACAGGAGATTGTTATGGCAGTAGCCAAAGAAGAGATTTTAGAAACCATCGCTAATATGAGCGTTTTGGAAGTGGTGGACCTTATCAGTGCGATGGAAGAGAAATTTGGGGTATCAGCAGCGGCAGCCGTTGCACAAGTGGCAGTCGCATCAACGGATACACCAAAAGAAGAAGCAGAACAAACGGAGTTTACTGCCATATTAACCAGTTTTGGTGAGAAGAAAGTCCAAGTCATTAAAGTGGTTCGTAGTATTACTGGTCTTGGATTAAAAGAGGCGAAGACTTTAGTAGAGGGCGTTCCTACTTCACCTATAAAGGAGAATGTACCTAAAGATGAAGCCGAGAAAATTAAAACAGATATTGAAGCTGCAGGTGGTTCTGTTGAGATTAAATAAGGCTTAACTTAAAACCAGTGCTAACTCAGCATTTTAGTCTCCTTTAGGATTTTAGCCTTGCAATTTTTTATTTCAAGGCTAATCTTATCAAAAATCGGATTTTTCTTATATTTTCTATTCAAGTCAATTCGAGGTTTTAGCTTTTTGAAGAAAAATTAAAACCTCGAAAGTTTTTTAAAAACCTCGAACCCTATCCAATCAATTATTCTCAAATTGCCAGCATGGTAATTTCTATTCTCATCTATCAAATTCATATCATTAAAAGCGCAGGAAAACAAGAGTTTTCAGGCCAAAAATTAGTTTCGAGGCTAAAGTTTTTTTAAAGAAAAAACTTTAGCCTCGAAGACTGACTCACTCATTTCCGTTTTAAAATTAACCATTCGATGTTAAAGTTTTTCATACAAAAAATGATAACCTCGAAATCCAATTTCCAATTTCCATGAGCTATTCTTTCAGCGAGAAAAAACGCATACGCAAGGACTTCGGAAAACGCCCAAGCATCTTAGATGTACCCTATCTGCTTGCTATCCAAGTCGATTCATATCGTCTCTTTTTGCAATTAGATACGCCACCAGAGCGGTATAAAAATCTTGGACTTCACGCCGCCTTTAAATCTGTCTTTCCGATAGTCAGCTATGCGGGTCATGCTGCCCTTGAATATGTCAGCTATCAACTCAAAAAGCCACCGTTTGATGTTAAAGAGTGTCAGTTACGCGGCTTGACTTATGCGGCTTCTTTGAAGGTAAAAGTGCGTTTAGTGTTATATGACAAGGAATCTAAAAATAAGTCCGTCAAAGCTATCAAAGAACAGGAAGTTTATATGGGAGATATTCCCTTGATGACGAAAAATGGTACATTTGTCATTAATGGAACTGAGCGTGTGATTGTATCTCAATTACATCGTTCACCTGGTGTATTCTTTGACCATGATAAGGGTAAAACACATTCATCAGGAAAGTTGCTATTTAATGCGCGGATCATTCCTTATCGCGGTTCGTGGCTGGATTTTGAATTTGACCATAAAGATTGCCTTTATATTCGCATTGATAGGCGGCGTAAGTTGCCGGCAACAATATTATTGCGTGCTTTGGGGTTTGATAACGTTCAGATATTGAAACTGTTTTTTGAAACGTTTCGCATTAATCGTGTCGGTTCTGACTTTTATTTTGTCCTTGATTTTGAACTGTTACGTGGTGAAAACGCCGGCTTTGATATTAAAGGTCCTGATGGTGAAATCATCATAGAATCAGGGCGACGTTTTAATTCTAAACATTTGAACCGATTAAAAAAAGCGGGAATTTCTTCGGTTAAGATTCCTTATGAATATGAAAATGGGCAATTGGTGTCATTTTTAATAGGTAGGGTGTTAGCCCATGATGTGGTTGACAAGGAAAAAGGAGAAGTGATTGCTCAAGCCAATGAGGAAATTACAGAAAAATGCCTCAATGTATTATTAGAACATCAGTTTGAATCTTTTGATATTCTGCAATCCAACGAATTAGATAAAGGGCTATATATTTCTGAAACATTGCGTATTGATCCCACTACGACACCTAAAGAGGCTTACTTGGAAATTTATCGCATGATGCGTCCAGGTGAACCGCCAACAGAAGAAGCCGCAGAAACGTTATTTAAAAACCTATTTTTCACAGAAGAACGTTATGATCTATCCACTGTTGGACGTATGAAGTTTAATCGTCGGGTTGGTCGTCAAGACTTGACTGGAAAGGGAATATTATCGACGGAAGATATATTGGATGTTTTACGCACTTTAGTCGCTATCCGTAATGGTTCTGGTGTCATAGATGATATTGACCATTTAGGCAACAGACGGATTCGCAGTGTTGGAGAGATGACTGAAAATCAGTTTCGTATCGGTTTAGTTCGTGTTGAACGAGCGGTTAAGGAGCGATTCAGTATAGCAGAAATTGAAAACGTTATGCCACAAGAGTTGATTAATGCGAAGCCAATATCTGCTGTGATTCGAGAATTTTTTTGTTCCAGTCAGTTATCACAATTTATGGATCAAAATAATCCGCTTTCTGAGATAACGCATAAACGTCGTATTTCTGCCCTTGGTCCTGGTGGACTCACGCGAGAACGGGCTGGTTTTGAGGTGCGAGATGTACATCCGACTCATTATGGGCGTGTCTGTCCTATTGAAACACCAGAAGGACCTAATATCGGTTTGATTAACTCTTTGGCGGCTTATGCTCGGACAAATAAATATGGTTTCTTGGAAACGCCTTATCGGCGCGTCGAACAGAATTGCGTAACTGATAAAATAGACTATCTGTCAGCCATTGAAGAAGGCAGTTTTGTGATTGCTCAGGCTAATGCGAATTTGGATGAGGAAGGGTATTTTAAAGATGATTTGGTAACCGTGCGATTTGAAGAGGAATTTACTGTTGCCGCACGGGATAAGATTAATTATATGGATGTATCGCCTAAACAAATTGTCTCTGTCGCCGCTTCTTTGATTCCTTTTTTAGAGCATGATGATGCGAATCGTGCTTTGATGGGTTCCAATATGCAAAGGCAAGCTGTTCCTTTGGTACGGACGGATAAACCTTTGGTGGGTACCGGTATGGAACGGTCAGTTGCGGTGGATTCCGGTGTCACAATTGTTGCAGAACGTGGTGGTATTATAGATTCGGTAGATGCCGCTCGTATCGTTGTCCGTGTAAATGATAATGAGGTTGTGAAGCATGAAAAAGCGATTAATGAATTTGATTCAACAGCAACACTTCCCTCATTTTTAGATTCAGGGGTTGATATTTATAACTTGATTAAATATGTGAGGTCTAATCAAAATACCTGTATTAATCAAAAACCACTGGTAAAACCCGGGGATATTATCTGTAAAGGGGATGTGTTAGCGGATGGGCCTTCAACAGATTTAGGCGAGTTAGCGTTAGGCCAAAATGTGCTCGTTGCATTTATGCCCTGGAATGGCTACAACTTTGAAGATTCCATCTTGATTTCGGAGCGTCTCGTTCTTGAAGATCGTTTTACTTCGATTCATATCGTGGAACTGAGTAGTACGGCACGAGATACTAAATTAGGGCCAGAGGAAGTGACGGCGGATATTCCTAATATCAGTGAAACGGCATTGAGTAACTTGGATAAAGCCGGTATTGTCTCTATTGGTGCTCAAGTTAAGCCTGGTGATATTTTAGTCGGTAAAGTCACCCCAAAAGGGGAAACGCAATTCACACCAGAAGAGAAGTTATTACGAGCCATTTTTGGAGATAAAGCCTCTGAAGTGAAGGATAGTTCTTTACGGGTTCCGAGTGGAACGATGGGTACAGTTATTGATGTACAAATATTTACCCGTGATGGTCTTGAAAAAGATGCTCGTGCTTTATACATTGAAAAAACTGAACTGGATAAGGTTAGGAAAGATTTACGCGATGAACTTCGTATTTTAGAAGACGATATTTTCTCGCGTTTAGAAAAAATTTTGATAGAACAAACCGCACAAAGTGGTCCTGAAGGCTTGGTATCAGGTACGATGATCAGCAAAGATTATTTGTCCAGTTTAGCGCGTGGTTTATGGTTTGAAATACAATTACAAGACACAAATGTTCAGGAGAAAATAGAAAACTTTGCGAGGCTGATAAAAGCACAGCGACAACGTTCAGATGAACTTTATGAAGAAAAGCGACAAAAATTGAAGGCAGGCGATGATTTAACACCGGGTGTCTTAAAGATGATTAAAGTTTATCTTGCGGTGAAACGGCAGGTGCAACCCGGTGATAAAATGGCAGGGCGACATGGTAATAAAGGTGTTGTTTCTATGATTGTGCCTGTTGAAGATATGCCTTATACCAAGGAAGGCCAGCCTGTAGATATTGTGTTAAATCCTTTAGGCGTGCCATCTCGGATGAATATTGGTCAAGTTTTGGAGACGCATTTAGGTTGGGCGGCGAAGGGGTTGGGTGATCAGATTGCTATATTATTACAGGCTGTGAAAGAAGAGAAGTTGGAGGAAGAAGAGAAAAATAGGGAAGAGATAGAAGAGAGGAATGGAGAAGAGAAGGAGATAGAAGAGAGGAATGGAGAAGAGAAGGAGATAGAAGAGAGGAATGGAGAAGAGAAGGAGATAGAAAATTCACCTGTTAAAAACTTACGGGTGTTTTTGGATGAAGTTTATAACAGCAGTGGTCAACAAAAAGATTTCGCGTCTTTTACTGATTCCGAATTGTTAGAATTAGTCAGTAATTTACGTCAAGGTGTGCCAACACCTGTTTTTGATGGTGCAAGTGAATCAGAAATTAAGGAGATATTGAAACTTGCTCTTCTAGCAGAGAGGAATGGAGAAGAAAAGGAGATAGAAGAGAGGAATGGAAAAGAGAAGGAGATAGAAAATTCACCTGTTAAAAACTTACGGGTGTTTTTGGATGAAGTTTATAACAGCAGTGGTCAACAAAAAGATTTTGCGTCTTTTACTGATTCCGAATTGTTAGAATTAGTCAGTAATTTACGTCAAGGTGTGCCAACACCTGTTTTTGATGGTGCAAGTGAATCAGAAATTAAGAAGATATTGGAACTAGCTGCTCTAGCAAAGAAGAATGGAGAAGTGAAGGGTCCTCCTAAGGATCCTAAGGGTCCTCCTAAGGATCCTCCTCCTCCTAATCCTGTTAAAAACTTACGGGTGTTTTTGGATAAAGTTTATAACAGTAGTGGTAAGCAAGAAGATTTAGCGTCTTTTAGTGAACCAGAATTGTTAGAGTTAGCCAGTAATTTACGTCAAGGTGTGCCAATGGCAACACCTGTTTTTGATGGTGCAAGTGAATCAGAAATTAAAGCCATGTTGAAACTGGCTGTTCTACCAGAAGTGGGTCAGACAAATTTATACGATGGTCGGACTGGGGAGGCTTTTGAACGTCTTATCACTGTGGGCTACATGTATATGTTGAAATTAAATCATTTAGTAGATGACAAGATGCATGCCCGTTCGACGGGGCCTTATAGTTTAGTCACTCAACAACCGTTGGGCGGTAAGGCTCAATTTGGTGGACAACGTTTTGGTGAAATGGAAGTGTGGGCATTGGAGGCTTATGGTGCTTCGTACACATTACAAGAGATGTTGACGGTAAAATCTGATGATGTGAATGGTAGAACGAAGATGTATAAAAACATCGTTGAAGGGGATTATCGTATGGATGCTGGAATGCCTGAGTCGTTCAATGTGTTAGTGAAAGAGATTCGTTCTTTGGGAATTGATATTGAGTTAGAACAAACTTAATATAATTGTGTTCGAGGCGAAAGTTTTTTGAAGAAAAACTTTATAGCCTAAAATGGAGTCCAACGCTTTAGCTCTGGGCGTTTGGAGTCCAACGCTTCAGCTTTGGAGAAATGGAGTTCAACGCTTCAGCTTTGGCGATTTAATATCACTGTTCCAAAGCGAAAGCATTCGATGCTAAAGATTTTTTGAAGAAAAACTTTCGCCTCGAACGTTACTCCAAAAAACGCCCAAAGCTAAAGCGTTGGACTCCAAACGCCCAAAGCTAAAGCGTTGGACTCCAAACGCCCAAAGCTAAAGCGTTGAACTCCAAACGCCCAAAGCTAAAGCGTTGGATTCCAAACGTCCAAAGCTAAAGCGTTGGACTCCAAACGTCCAAAGCTAAAGCGTTGAACTCCTATAAACGCCCAAAGTTAATGTTGGACTCCAAACGCCCAAAGCTAAGTTGGATTCCAAAATTAACGGATATAAACTATCACAGAAAAGAAACAGCCAGTTTTGATGTTTAATTCTTCAAAAAACTTAAACATCGAACTCAGAATTCATTTTTCTGAAAATCTATATTAAAAACAATTACTTAATTTCCTTTCAAAAGAATCATTCACAATCATTTCGATATTTTCGTTTTTCTTCAAAAAACTTTAGCCTGAAAAATAATTAATAACAATGATGAAAGATTTACTTTATCTATTAAATAGCCAAGGTCAAATAGAAGATTTTGATAGAATTTGTATCGGTTTAGCCTCTCCTGACAAAATTCGTTCCTGGTCTTATGGTGAAGTTAAAAAACCCGAAACGATTAATTATCGCACTTTTAAGCCAGAACGTGACGGTCTATTTTGTGCCAAGATTTTTGGACCAACTAAGGATTATGAATGCTTATGTGGCAAGTATAAGCGTTTAAAACATCGTGGTGTTGTGTGCGAAAAATGTGGCGTTGAAGTGACGCAAGCTAAGGTGCGCCGTGAGCGTATGGGTCATATTTTACTCGCTAGTCCGGTCGCTCATATCTGGTATCTAAAATCGTTACCCTCTCGTATGGGTATCATACTAGATATTACGTTACGCGATATTGAACGTATCCTCTATTTTGAAGCTTATGTGGTTGTTGAACCCGGTTTATCGGCTTTAGAACGGGGACAGTTATTAACAGAAGAAGCTTATATGGAGGTTGTAGAGGAGCATGGTGATGATATTAAAGCTCAAATGGGTGCTGAAGCGGTTCTTGAATTATTAAAGACGATGGATTTGCCCGCTGAAATCAATCGTCTTAGGGAGGAAATTAATAGTTCAAATTCCGATGCTAAGATTAAAAAACTGAGTAAGCGTTTAAAACTAATGGAGTCTTTTATACATTCTGGTAATCGTCCAGAATGGATGGTTTTAAAAGTATTGCCGGTTTTACCACCTGAATTACGTCCTTTAGTCCCCTTAGATGGTGGACGCTTTGCGACTTCTGATTTGAATGACCTCTATCGGCGCGTAATTAATCGCAATAATCGTTTAAGGCGTTTATTGGAATTAAGCGCACCCGATATTATTGTGCGTAATGAAAAACGGATGTTGCAGGAATCTGTTGATGCTTTGTTGGATAATGGACGACGAGGTCGTGCCCTGACAGGCACTCACAAATTGCCTCTCAAATCGTTAGCAGATATGATTAAAGGCAAGCAAGGTCGTTTTCGCCAAAATTTATTGGGGAAACGAGTGGATTACTCAGGGCGTTCCGTTATTGTTGTGGGTCCAACATTAAGATTGCATCAATGTGGGTTGCCCAAAAAAATGGCGTTGGAATTATTTAAGCCCTTTATTTTTGGGAAGTTGGAATTAAAAGGTATTGTCACAACCATTAAATCCGCTAAAAAATTAGTGGAAAATGAAGTTGGAGAAGTATGGGATATTCTTGAAGATGTGATACGAGAACATCCGATTTTTTTGAATCGTGCTCCCACTTTGCACCGTTTAGGGATTCAAGCGTTTGAACCGATTTTAATTGAAGGGAAAGCGATTCAATTACATCCATTGGTTTGTACCGCTTTTAATGCGGATTTTGATGGTGATCAAATGGCGGTTCATGTGCCTTTATCTATTGAGGCGCAATTGGAAGCGCGGGTTTTGATGATGTCTTCTAATAATATACTGTCTCCTGCGAATGGAGAGCCTATTATTGTGCCATCTCAAGATGTGGTATTGGGACTTTATTTTATGACGAAGGAGCGCATAGGAGCAGTTGGCGAGGGGTTAGTTTTTGCGGATTTGAAAGAAGTTCATCGGGCTTATGAATCTCGGGTTGCTAATTTAAATGCCAGTATTACGCTGCGCTTTAAAGAGTCATCTTTAATAGGAAAAAAACCAGAATTATCTTCAGAGCCAGCAACGCAAACTGAGACTTTTAAGCGTGTGAAGACGACCGTTGGTCGCGCCCTGTTATCTAAAATTTTGCCGGAAGGGTTGCCCTTTGAATTAATTAATAAGAATTTGACTAAGAAGTCGATTTCTAATTTGATAAATGTGTGTTATCGTCGCTTAGGTCTTAAAGATACGATTGTTTTTGCCGATCAGTTAATGTACACCGGATTTTCTTATGCGACACGGGCTGGCATCTCAATTGGTATTGAGGATATGGTCATTCCTGATAATAAACCTCAAATCATTAATGAAGCAGATTCTGAAGTCAAGGAAATTGAGGAGCAATATGCGTCGGGCTTAATTACACATGGTGAGCGTTACAATAAGGTGGTGGATATTTGGTCACGCACTAATGATAAATTGGCGAAGGCTATGATGGACCAATTGGGTGTAGAAACGGTGACAGATAGTCAGGGTAATGAAGTAACACAGTCTTCGTTTAACTCTATTTATATGATGGCGGATTCAGGGGCACGCGGTTCGGCGGCTCAGATACGTCAGTTAGCGGGTATGCGTGGGCTGATGGCTAAACCAGATGGTTCAATTATTGAAACGCCTATCACAGCGAATTTCCGTGAGGGTTTAGATGTATTGCAATATTTTATATCTACACATGGTGCAAGAAAAGGTCTTGCGGATACGGCTTTAAAGACGGCAAATTCAGGCTATCTCACACGGCGGTTAGTTGATGTCGCACAGGACATGGTGATTTTAGAAAATGATTGTGGCTCAACTGAAGGTTTAGAGTTGACTCCTTTGATAGAAGGTGGTGATGTTGTAGAGCCATTACGTGAACGAGTTTTAGGGCGTGTGGTGGCAGAAGATGTTTTTAAAGCGGGCATTAAAAAACCAGTCCTCAAAGCGGGAACTTTATTGGATGAAAGTTGGGTAGAGTACATTGAACAAGAGGGAGTTGATCGTATTAAAGTGCGTTCGGCAATGACTTGTGAATCACGCTATGGTCTTTGTGCTAAGTGCTATGGGCGAGATTTGGCGCGGGGACATTTAGTTAATCGTGGAGAAGCCGTGGGAGTTGTTGCCGCACAGTCCATCGGAGAGCCTGGGACTCAGTTGACAATGCGAACTTTCCATATTGGAGGAGCGGCATCACGAGCCGCCGCCGCTAATCATATTGAAGTCAAATCTAAAGGCACCATTAAATTTGAGAATATTAAATCATTACATCAGGAAAATGCTGATAGTCAAACGAAATTGATGGTGGTTTCGCGCTCAGGAGAATTAAGTATTCTTGATGAATCGGGTTTGGAGCGTGAACGTTATAAAGTACCTTATGGGGCTGTCTTGACGATAGGTGATGGTAATGAAGTTAAGGCGGGACAAACGGTGGCGAGTTGGGAACCACATACACGTCCGATGATTACTGAAGTCGCCGGGTTTGTGAATTTTGTTGATGTTAAGGAGGGTGTCACTGTAGTTAAGGAACTTAATGAAATGACGGGATTGAGCAGTATTGTGGTTTCTGATCCGAAACAGCGTATGTCTCATGCGAAGGATATGCACCCAAAGATAAAACTTGTCGATGAAGCGGGTCAAACACTCAACATTGCAGGGACAGAAATGCCCGCCATTTATCCATTACAACCCCGTGCGATTATATTGGTGGAAGATGGGGCTGAAGTTAAGGTGGGTGATGTGATAGCCCGTTTACCGCAAGAAACAACTAAAACTCGTGATATTACGGGTGGTTTACCACGAGTTGCCGATCTATTTGAAGCTCGCATACCAAAAGAGCCAGCAATTTTAGCAGAACGTAGTGGAACGATTAGTTTTGGTAAGGATACTAAAACGAGGCAACGATTGGTAATAACGGGGGATGGTGAAGTCACTGAAATACCGATACCAAAATGGCGACATGTCAATGTCTTTGAAGGTCAACATGTTGAAAGGGGGGAAGAAATTGTTGATGGTGCCCCTAATCCGCATGACATATTGCGTATTAATGGTATAAACACTCTCGCAAATTACATCGTCAATGAAGTTCAAGAGGTTTATCGGCTCCAAGGGGTTAAGATAAATGATAAACATATCGAGGTGATTCTTCGACAAATGTTACGCAAGGTAGAGGTGATTAATCCTGGTGATACCCGCTTATTACCAGGAGAGCTTGTTGAGCGTTCAAGGCTTTTAGAGGAAAATGAACGAGTTGTAACGGAGGATAAAATACCAGCGACTTTTGAGCCGAAATTATTAGGCATTACTAAGTCGTCATTAGCAACGGAGTCTTTTATTTCTGCTGCTTCGTTTCAGGAAACGACGCGGGTACTCACAGAAGCGTCAGTCAATGGAAAATGTGATGATTTACGGGGACTCAAGGAAAATGTGATCGTGGGACGATTAATTCCTGCTGGTACTGGTTTAGCTTACCATGAAGATAGGCGGCGGCGGCATAATCAATATTTTTATCGGCAAGTTAAGTCGATGAATCGCTCTGCGTCTGGTATTACTGAGAATATTTCGTAATTACTCAGCCCCCTCATTTCCAAGCGGGAACTTTTGAACGATTTGCGATTTTTTTTGTTTAAAATCAAACGTTTAAAAAATTCCATTTTATCGTTAACATCCAAAAATAAAGCATTCTAGTCGAGGCGAACGTTTTTTTAAAGAAAAGTAACTACTCAGGGCAACCACAAGGGATTGCCCCTACATAAGAAGATTTTCGTCACTCGACATAAGAATATTTCAGCCTAAAGTTTTTCTTCAAAAAACTTTAGGCTGAAATGTTGTAGG
>JAGLHR010000245.1 GCA_023143415.1 Thiomargarita sp.
TCATCAAATGAAAATATACCAAGTTGGCGGTGCTGTACGTGATAAATTACTTAACTATCCCAACAAAGATAGAGACTGGGTTGTTGTTGGTGCAAACCCTGATATGCTGTTAAAACTGGGCTACACCCCCGTTGGACGAGATTTTCCTGTCTTTTTGCACCCCACCACGCATGAAGAATACGCGCTGGCTCGCACTGAGCGTAAAACTAAACCGGGATATACTGGTTTTAACGTCTATGCAGCACCTGATGTCACTTTAACAGATGATTTACTACGGCGTGATTTAACGATTAACGCAATGGCACTTGATAGTAACGGAGAACTGATTGATCCGTTTAATGGTTTAAGCGATTTACGGGCAGGTATTTTGCGGCATGTCTCCTCTGCTTTTGTGGAAGATCCCGTGCGAATATTGCGTGTCGCACGATTTACCGCCCGTTTCGATTTTACTATCGCTCAAGAAACATTAGCCTTAATGGCTAAAATGGTCAAAAATGGCGAAGTTGATGCCTTAGTCGCGGAACGAGTGTGGCAGGAAACCGTGCGAGCATTGGGCGAACGACACCCTCAACAATTCTTTGAAGTGTTACGAAGTTGCGGTGCATTAGCGCGAATTTTTCCTGAAATTGATCGCCTATTTGATGTGCAACAATCAACTGAATATTGCTCAAAACCCCTCTGGTGTTTGCAACAAGCACGACTCAAGACAAGTGATACTCAAATCTTATTTGCTGTATTAACTTATGATTTGGCTCAAGAGACAACGCCACTTAAAGACGGTATTGAACTCCTTGAAGCATTATGTCAACGCTACCCTGTACCTAACCAGTATCGTGATTTAGCAATATTAGTCGCTAATTTTCACAATAATTATCAAAAGGTTACGGTATTTTCACCTGAAACATTGCTTGATATTTTACAACAGCTTGATGCTTTTCGCCGCCCCCAGCGGTTTGAAAAATTTTTGTTCACCATGGAATTATGCGGATGTAACGCCAATCAGCCTTATCCGCTTGAGATATTTCGCAGCGCTTATGAAATTGCCCGTCAAGTAGATGTTGCAGCCGTGTTAGCAGATGGATTTCAGAAAGCGACAATAGGAGAAGAATTACGGCGGCGGCGAGTGCAAGCATTGGCACTGTTAAAAGGAATAGGAAGTTGAAATTTTAGTAACCGCCTTGAAATCAATTTCAAGGCTGAAAGCTATAGCATTTCCCTTTTGAGTGAAATACATCATCTTGTAGGGGCAAT
>JAGLHR010000246.1 GCA_023143415.1 Thiomargarita sp.
TCGTTCCCAAACTCCGTTTGGGAATGCCTTCCTCGACGCTCCGCGTCAACAAAAATTGACATAAATTTCCGCTCTCAGGGTTTGAAAGCACCTAATTACATTCATAATCAACAACTTATAAAAATTGAAGTTCGATGGATTGATAACCGTTTCTCGTGTTTTGTGAATGTTCGACGCGGAGCGTCGAGGAAGGCATTCCCAAACAGAGTTTGGGAACGAGGAAAAGAAACCAAGTTTCTTGAAGAAACTGGCTTCGAGGCTAAAGTTTTTTCTTCAAAAAAACTTTAGCCTCGAATTCTAAAAATACAAGTTATTTTATGACTGTTCCTAAAGGGAACGATAAAAAAATCTCCATTTTGTTTAATCCCCCTCAACTTTACTTTTGAGGTAGTTATACCCTTTCTCAAAACGTTTTCTTGTGTTTCAAGTATTGAGAGTTGTCCCTTATTTAGATATTTCTCAATACTCTGTTTGGTTTGTCAGTGTATTCAGTGAAGGAGGCGCATTGTCCAGTGTCATCTATCGGTAAGTCAAATTTCCAAGCAATATCGTGAATCAATGCTCTTAAGAACTTGACATAATTTTGCTTGCTTGAAAGTACTGTATTCCAATCCAGTATTTTGAGTGCCTCCACGCCACCCTTCGTTTCTCTATAGCGGTGTTTTCTAGCCGTTTTTTTATCTGTTTCTGGGCAACAAAGATAATCCAGATATTTTTTTGGGTGTTTGTCTCTATTTTCTAATGTCTTCGCCCAATTTGAAGTTCCAGTAGCGGTGAGATAATCCACACCTTGATGTATATGTTCAATAACTTTAAAATCCTCAACATTCAGATTCTTGCCTGAAACAGTTGATTTCAAAATGGCACCTGCTTTATTCAAGGCAGCAGGATTACCGTGATCCATTTTATCTCCAAAAAAGTAGGCTTCTATCATCGGTACCAAGAGATGAAAAGAGCAATCGTTTTGTAATTTCTTTCGTACTCTTTGGGTGCTCTTGTGAACCTGCATTTGGTTTTCAACCGCTTCACGAAAACATTCTACCACTTTTTCGGGATGATAAAGGTTTATAATTTCTAAATCGTCAACAACGATAATCATATCCGCTGCCTTTTTCTTTTCAGCAGTTGCGACTAAAGCATTCGCCAGTTTGTCAACATCTCTCTTATGCTCCGTTTTTCTTTTGATTTGTTCATCTATTTTGACAGAGGTAAATCCTTGAAACCATTTCGCTGGTAAGAAGTCTAATGTGGGAAAAAATCGCGCTAAAGCTTCAGGAAGGGTTTCTTCCAGTTTTCCAGTCACAATAAATTGGATACTTGACAAAATGCTTATTCCCCCTGTCTTCCAAATTGTTTACCATATAAATCACCCAAAGAAAAATGTTTGAGCCATTCTGGATCTTCTAGGGTATCTAAACGGCTGAGTTGTTTTTCTCCGTTTTGCGCCATCACATAAACACGATGCGCTTCTTCCTTAAATTCATTGAGGATAAACCCTGAGTGGGTTGTCAACAAAATGGTTAAATGACGTTCTTGGGCACGTTCTCTTAATGCCTCAATAAGCATTTTTATCCCGTAAGGATGTAGCCCGTTTTCTGGCTCATCAATGGCTACAATTCCATTATCAGGCACAGAGCAAACCGCCATCAGGTGTAATAATGCACATAAAAAACCATTTGATAGGTGATTAATGGGTATGGGAAAATTTGAATCGGGTGGATAGACTTCCAACGAAACCGTTTGTCCAGCGGTTGGAAAGCTTAATTCTTGAACAAATTCCGGAAACGTTTCCTGCAAAATATCAACCACAAATTCATAGCGTTCAAAAAAAGGTTTTGACGTTTTCCACTCTTTCAACACCGCAAAAGCATTTAATCCATAAGGTTCGAGTTCTGTACCACTATTAGCCGGTGAGCCTGAACGTCGCAGTTCCATTAATTGATAATCATGGTAATGTCGATATTTTTTGAGTTGTTGAATCAATCTATCAAATTGTCCATGATATTTATCACTTTGATAAATACGTCTTAGGGCGACTGTGGCTTCATCAGTCACATATTCCGCATATTCATATTCAAATCGAGAAACACTGGGTTGGGTTTTGAACAAAAAACGATCATTTTGCTTGAGCCTTTCAGGAAGGGGATAAATAGCATCACTCCCATTGATACTGGGACTGATTTCCCATCTCAAATTATCAATTTCAATCGCAAGCAATGTGGGCGCGTCTTTGAGCTTAAAATTTTGAAAACCCTTTGCGCCACCTTCAAGATTGAGTGCCAAACCAAAGCCTTTTTTGAAGGTATTAGAAAGTAGGGTGATAGATTTAAGCAATGTGGTTTTACCTGCTCCGTTGGGTCCCACAATGAGACAAACGCCATTTGGGTTCAGATCAACGGCTTCAATACCGCGATAGTTTTTTATTTCCAAACTAAAACCAGTCCGCTTTTTCACATCTGCGGATAGGTTTGCCAACATGGACACGCCAATTGACATTGTTACTTCGCCTAGAGATTTGTATGGCTTTAAGTCGTAACCTTTTGACTTTAAAAATTTGATTAAACTATCAACATTCTCTTCATTTAACTTTTGAAGCGTTCGTCGGAAACTCAAAGATTTTTGAATCTCATCTGGCAGCTTTTGTCTGGCAAATATTTTTTCCAGCCAGATCACCTGACGTTGATGGGAATAACCAATATTATAATCATCATATTCTGGATGAAAAAGATAGGCAGAGATCACTTTACCAATGGCCAATTCTGAGCCATCCTCTTTTTTTGGCACAACTAAGACGAGATCACCGATTGAAATCTCATCTTTAAATTGGACAATGGTGTTCACTGAAGGTTTTTTCACTTCTCCGTATTTGTCTAAAATCCGTTGTTGGACTGATTGCTTGTCACAAGCCGTTAAATCACCAATGCAGGGCCATCCAATGGCAATGAGATTGTTTTCCAAAAAATTGGGCATTCTATTTATATTATGTGGGTATGGTCTCATGAGCCAACAATTCATTATTTTTTTTCTCCTTATGTAATTAATAATGATTTAATTCAGCAGTGCGGTCGCCAAGATAAATTTTGGACTCCTACCCTATTTGTATAAGTGGATTGGCGCGTGTCAAAGCACTTACAAAAAAGGCTTCCCTGCCTGTTCTTTGACTACCCGCGCCAGGCTGTTAGGCTCTGGCCGTCCTGTGTTTCTCGTTTCTCGTTCCCAAACTCTGTTTGGGAATGCCTTCCTCGACGCTCCGCGTCAACAAAAATTGACATAAACTTCCGCTTTCAGGGTTTGAAAGTGCCTAATTACATTCATAATCAACAACTTATAAAAAATAAAGTTCGATAGATTGATAACCGTTTCTCGTGTTTGGTGAATGTTCGACGCGGAGCGTCGAGGAAGGCATTCCCAAACGGAGTTTGGGAACGAGGAAATAATACTAAAAGTATTAATTGAGAAATGGTGCCGC
>JAGLHR010000247.1 GCA_023143415.1 Thiomargarita sp.
TACGAAAAAACCATTTAAATCAAATGCTTAAATACTTGTGACTAACGATGAGAGCTCCAGCTTGGGAACGAGGGGTCATAATTCACCATTCACCATTAATAATTCACCATTAGAAACTGACTAATGCCCAGACAACACCGGTATAACAGAGCGCAATAAATACTGCCGCCGATCCAATATCTTTAGCCTGTTTAATCAGAGGATGTTGTTCCTGACTAATACGATCTGCTACAGCTTCAATAGCGGAATTGAGTAATTCTGTGAGCAACACTAAGAATAAACTACTGATCAACAATGCGCGTTCAATGCCGTTTTCACCTAACCAAAAAGCAAGCGGTATTAATACGAAACATAATAATACCTCTTGGCGAAAGGCGGCTTCATTGAGCCATGCTGCTTTTAAACCCGCCATCGAATAGCCAAAGGCTTTAAAAACTCGGGTTAATCCACTATTTTTGTTCATTGAACTTTCCACATAATATCTAAGTCTTTAGCGGCTTTCACATCATTCAAACGTCGCACGGGTAAAGTATAAGGGGCTTCTTTCAATTTTTCAGGCGTTGATTCAGCCTCCTCTTGAATTTCACATAAGGCAGTCACAAAATTATCCAAAGTCTGTTTATCCTCTGTCTCTGTAGGTTCAATCAATAAACATTCCGGCACAAGCAGGGGGAAATAGGTGGTTGGTGCATGAAAACCTTTATCAAGTAAACGTTTAGCGAAATCCATCGCCGTCACACCTTGTTGCTTGGCTTGACGCTTGAGCGTCAAAATAAATTCATGGCTGGCACGACGCTGGGAAAAAGCCAGATCAAATCCTTTTTTAGAGAGTTTCGTTTGTAAATAATTAGCATTTAAAGTAGAAAACTCTGCCACTCTTGACAAACCAGAACGTCCTAAAATGCGCAGATAAATCAAAGCCCGTAATAAAATACCGATATGACCAGAATGTGCTAATAAACGTCCGATGGTTTTTGGATATTCTGATTCTGTCAACCAGTGATAATTTTTTCCGTCATATCCGACGATAGGAACGGGTAAAAAGGGTAATAAACGTTCATTAACGCCTACTGGTCCCGCGCCTGGTCCTCCGCCGCCGTGCGGCGTTGAAAACGTTTTATGTAAATTAAGATGAATCACATCAAAATCCATATCACCGGGTAACACTTTACCCAAAATGGCATTAAGATTTGCGCCATCGTAATATAACAAGCCTCCTGCGTCATGTACATATTTAGCGATTTCGCCAATTCTCTGCTCGAAAACGCCAAGTGTCGAAGGATTAGTTAGCATAATCCCTGCGGTTTGTGGACCAACTACTGCCCGTAAAGCGGTAATATCAATATCGCCCTCAGCATTCGTTGGGATTTCACGTACTTTGAAACCACACATCACAGCCGACGCAGGATTAGTGCCATGAGCGGCATCGGGAACTAACATTTCTGTGCGTTCTGTATTACCATGTGCGTCATGGTAGGCACGTATCATGGCAACACCGGCAAATTCGCCCTGTGCTCCTGCGGCAGGTGCCAAAGAAACGGCTTTCATTCCCGTGACTTCTTTAAGCATTTCTTGCAACTCATATAAACAAGCCAGTATGCCTTGACTTTGTGATTCAGGGGCAGCAGGGTGATGGAATAAAAAACCGGGTAACATTGCTAAAGTGTTACAAATACGCGGATTATATTTCATCGTGCAGGAGCCGAGTGGATAATAATGCGTATCAATGGAAAAGTTTTTCTGTGACAAGCGCGTGTAGTGACGGACAACTTGCATTTCAGAGACTTGGGGCAGTAAAGGGCGGGTTTTACGGCGGTATTTCTTTGGGATATTAATGATTTCAGGATGGTGTGCGGGATATTGTGAAGTGGTTTTTCGTCCAGTATATTCAAAAATAAGCATAAAATGAGTCCTAAGATTATATATTGGTAACGACTCCGCCTTGAAATGCGATTGGAGTCCAACGCTTTAGCTTTGTGCGTATTGGAGTACAACGCTTCAGCGTATCTTATTAAAATTTGGTGG
>JAGLHR010000248.1 GCA_023143415.1 Thiomargarita sp.
TTTTGAAAAGAAAACCTCGAATGCAGCCTACATCAATTGAGATATTGTAGGGGTAATCCCTTGTGGTTACCCTAACTAACTAGACCTGACAGGTTTTGGAAACCTGTCAGGTCTGATTCAACTCAGAATTTTCAGAAGTTTTCAGCCTTGAAATCAATTTCAAGGCGGAGTAGTGACAACATTTTGAAAACTACTGTGCGTAACATCATATATTAAGTCGTTTTATACGAGAGAAGTTCTTTAATAGTTGTAATCAATCCTTTAATGCTCACCGGTTTATTGAAATAATCATTAGCACCCGCCTCTAAACAACGTTCCTTATCACCGGGTACTACTAAACCCGTCAAAGCAATAATTGGAATATTGCTCATTTCAGTATTCGCCCGAATATGACGAATGGCTTCAATGCCATTCATCATGGGCATTTCGATATCCATGAGAATCAAATCTGGCTCACATTTTTTTGCTTTCTCAATGGCTTCTAGTCCATTATGTGCAAGAATAACTTGATAACCTTTAGTTTCGAGACGCTTAGAGAATAGTTTAATCATTGTTGGATTATCATCCACCAATAAAATTTCAACATTTGAAGGAAGGTTTTCAGGAATGACTTCTGATTGAGGTTCAGCATTCGTTTCTGTAGCAATAGATGAAATGTTAGGTATCGGTTCCCAGGGCAATGAAACGGTAAAATGGCTACCCTCACCGATTTGACTTTTAACCGTAATTATGCCATCGTGCATTTCCGTTATAAGATGGGCAAAGGCTAAACCTAAGCCTGTACCACCATATCCCGTATCCAGTTGTACAAATGGTTTAAAAAGGTTTACCATATCCTTTTCAGCGATACCTTTTCCCGTATCTGAAACCGTTAAGTCAAGCATACCCCGTTTAGCATCACCCTGTATTTCTAAATTAACTGTGCTGCCCTCAGGGCTAAATTTAATTGCGTTATTTAATAATTTCAGCAAGATTTTATTGATCAAATAACGTTCATCTGCTTGAAGAATTGTTGTCGCAGAATCAATAGTTGCTGTGATTTTAATCCGTTTTTTATCCGCTAAATTCTTAATTTTTCGCAAGCATAAGTCACTCATTGCTTTAGTCGAAATAGGGGATATTTCTAATTTGACTTTACCCGCTGTGATTTGTGCGAATTCAAGAATAACATCAATAAAAGATTTTAATCGGCGAGCATTTTCTACAATGATATTGATAAATTGGATGGTTTGTTGTGGATTGGAAGAATCTTCTTGTAGTGCTTCCGCTATCCCCAAAATACCAAGAAGTGGTGTGCGTAATTCATGGCTCATGTTAGCCAGAAAATCGTCTTTGAGGTGGGCTGCGCGAGCCAGTTCTTCATTGGCAAACTTTAATTCTGCTGTGCGTTCCTCAACGCGCTGAGTTAAGGAGGCGCGTTCTTGCCGCAATGCCTCTAATGCATTCTGCAATGCCTCTAATGCTTGTGTTCTCTCCAATTCCGCAGAGATACGAACGCCAAAAATTTGTAACATTGACTCTATTAATTTCTGATTATTCGCAGGTTGACTATCCATAATCATCATCAAACCGATGACACTGCCATTAGAATCAAATAAGGGTGTTCCAAAGGAAGATTCAATGCCCATTTTTACTAACATGCGATCTTGCGGAAATGCTTTTTGAACAGCTTGAGGATAAGCACGGATATCTTTGCCATATAAAATATATTCACAGAACGTATTTTTTAAATCACATTCCATCTCAAACGGCGAATTATGTGCAAATACAGCATTGATCTTCATTTTATCTGGATCGTTATCCTTCAATTGTGCAATGAAAACATAATTTTTTTCTAGTATTTTAGCCAGATATTCAACGATGTTTTGAAGAAAATGGGTACCTGTATTTGCTGACACGCCTTCAACAATATTTCGCAGCATTTCCTCTGCTTTGATTAACTTTTGTATCGTTTGCTGAATTTGTTGAATGGCAGGATGAAATATATATAACCCTTCAAGTAGTAAGACAATAAGAATTAAAATGGCTAAAAGGGCAACTATCAGTTGAAGTTGGTTAAGTTGAGTATCAGCCTCATCCGCATATTGATTGACTATTATATCCATTTGCTTCACAAAGGCAACTTGTTCAGAGACAATTTTTTCTACAAGTATAGCCACATTTTGGTGATAAGCGTTCTGCCCAATCGCTGCCAAAAAATTTTGAATATTTGCATTCATTGCTTGATAATGCGGTTGTAAATCGGCAAATAGGCGTGTTATCGCAACGCTGTTGTTACCAAGCAGCCCTATTTCAGCATGACCAAATTGCAGTCCTTTATGAATTTTTTTCCATAAAATCAGGTTCTCATGAAGTTGAACAACGTACTTCTGCCGTTCTTTAATATCTGTTTTCAATTGAATAATAATGGCAATTTTACTCAAATTTTCACTGAGCATTCGCTGTCGTCCTGCAACATTAATCAGATGTGCATTATTAGATTGTTGATATAATGCCCATTGGATGAAAAAAACACCTGTAATAGTGAGTAATGCGATGATAACGAGGGCTATAATATAAAATCTTGAAAGACGGTTAAGTACTTGATTTTGTGTTGTATAATTATTCATTATTGCAATGGTGAATGGTTAATGGTGAATGGTTAATGGTTAATGATGAATGTTTAAAATTTCTCTTTAAATAATTGATTTAATTCATAATTCACCATTCACCATTATCTTTACTGATTTGTCGATTTGATTTTATACACATTCTTAAATGATTGGAGTACAACGCTTTAGCTTT
>JAGLHR010000249.1 GCA_023143415.1 Thiomargarita sp.
ATCGGCTTTCCCTGGCTCGCAGCGTCAGAAAAATAAATTTTTAGAAACCAAGTTTCTTAAAGAAACTTGGTTTCTTTTCTGTGAAGTTATTTATCTGAACATCTATAGAACTAAAAGTAGAGACGCAAAAGTAAGTATAATAAGTGTTAGGATCAATGCCATTAAGCCAGGGCGAACTCGCAGGTTCGCCCATACAGCCACTGAATACGTGGATGTTGGTAGGGGCAGACCTTAATGGCATTGAAGTGTAGGGTGGGTTTCGCTCTCGCGAAACCCACTATATACTCGACTATCAAGTTTTTGATGTGATTTGGCTTGACGAGAATTGATTTTTGAGCCTTTAAATCTATAAATAATTGATTTTTAAGATAATTTAGTTTTAAGTGTCTTTTGAGTGCTAAATTAAAATTAGATATTAAATCAATAACTTATAAAAAAACTTGATAGTCGAGTATATATTATAAAAGGAGAAATGCGATGAGTCAAACTATTCGTGCGAGTGATATTTCATTAAATCACTTGAGAACCCAATTTGGTCTTCAATTGACTAAAGATAGCCAATTTTTTCAAGAATGGCAAGTTGAAGGACCAGATATCACTGATTTTGATAAACGATTTTTGGATAGGATGAAGGAGGATTATTTTAATTTACTTGAGTATCCTCCTTTATTAGAAGATACCGTTAAGATGGCAATATTAGGACCATTATTACATCTCGCCGGTTTTTATTCATATCCCTTTCATACGAAATCAGAATATTCGGTTAAAGTCTCCAATAGAGATGGCGATGTGATTGTTGAGGGAAAAATTGATGTTTTGGTTTTGAAAGATCAATTTTGGGTTATGGTGATTGAATCAAAACAGGCGGCTTTTTCTATTGAAGCAGGACTGGCACAAATATTGGCTTACATGTTGGCTAATAAAAATCAAGATAAACCTTGCTTTGGCATGATAACAACAGGTGGCAGTTTTGTCTTTATCAAATTGGTCAAAGGAAATACGCCACAATATGCTTTATCTCGGGTGTTTGAACTTCGGAATCCGGGCAATGAGTTATATACGGTTTTAAGCGTATTGAAACGGCTAGAGCAAGTGGCTTTGAATGAATTATAGGAGCGGGGGGTACTCGTTCCCAGGCTGCTGGAGCGTGGGAACGAGGGAAATGGTGCCGCTCCTACCCACCTAAATAACAGCAAACCCAGTAAATTGTCGTTTATGAGGAGCTTGAAAGCCTAAGACGATATCTTCTTTTGGAACACCTAAAGCGACTAATTCTTTGGCAATATGATTTTCTGTGCCATTGTATTGGAGCCAAATTTTGCCATTTTTGATGTCAATATGTAAGGCGCAACCATGAATACGCTGTTCATCATTCCAACCAATATTAATGAGTTGATAATGATCGCGTTGGGTATCGAAAATGGTTTCTACTTCTATATCTCCATAAGCAGGGCGATATTTGGCATATTCGTTTATGAGTTGTTGTACATAGTTGCGGTATTGTGTTAGTTTATCCATTTAGCAATTTCCTCTTTTTTGATATGGTAAACAATCAATAATCAGGGCTTTTTTAACATTAGGAACAGTCACAAAATAACGTGGAGATTTAGAATTCCAGGCTAAAGTTTTTTTAAAGAAAAAACTTTAGCCTGGAATCAAGTTTCTTCAAGAAACTTGGTTTCTCATCATTATATTAACGGGAAGTTATTTCGTGATCATTCCTTATCATGGTAGATATCTTTTGCGGGCATATTTTTTTTTAGAATTAGTCAGATTAGTTTGATTGTATAATTAGATATGGCATCATTACCGCCATTGAAACGGCTAGAACAAGTGGCTTTGAATGAATTATAGGGGCAAGGGGGATACTTGTTCCCACGTTGGAGGGAACGAGGGGAAAGTCAATAAACCTCATCATGTTTTCCAATATTTAGCAAGAGAATCACTTCTTTTCCACTTTCCTTGTTTTTTTCAATAGAAAAAACGATCCGACAATCATAACCACACGAGCAGGCACGTAATTCAGATAGTTTACCTGACAATTTATGTGTATTCAGATGAGTTGCAAAGACATCTTGCTCCATCTGCTCTAAAGTATTCTCTATCCGTTCTTGCAAATTGGCATTGCGTTCTACAAACTTGCGATAAGCTTTTTCAAAATGAGGTGTTTTCGAGGTTTGAGTTTTTCTTCAAAAAACTCAAACCTCGAAACCAGTTCTTTCATATTTCTGTGACCTCATTTTGTGATTGGCGAAGTTTGGCAATGATGTCCTTTGCAGATTGCGGTTTTAATTCACCCGCATGAAAATCGGCAATGGCTTCACGAGCTTCTTTTGCTATTTCATTGCGGCGCAGATCGTTGTCGCGATGTATTACAATGTTAATCAAAATTTTTCGTTGTTCAAACGGCAGTTGCATTACGGTACTGAGTGTTTTTTCAAAATTCATCTTGTTATTCCATTTAGTTTGATTGTATAATTAGATATGGCATCATTACCGCCATTGAAACGGCTAGAACAAGTGGCTTTGAATTATAGGAGCGGGAGGATACTCGTTCCCACGAGCGTGGGAACGAGGGAAACGAGGGGATTTTAGAAATGGCCCGTTTTTTGGAAAAACGGGCCATTTCTTTCCGCTTAGAGTCAAACTTGATTGTTATTCCGCAATCGCCGAGTCTATAAAATCCCAATGGAATTGACGATCACCATCAAACTCAACCTCTTCTAACAGGTAACAGTAGCTGTTTCCAGACATCACATTAGAGTCTGTACGAGAATAGGTGGCTCCTGATAATAAATCACCTCTTGCGTTGTCAAAACTCATTTGTAGAATATCCTCATAATTTGAAGTGTTATTTGTGCATTCCCCATTTGCCAGTGGGGTGCCTCTCCAAATGAAAAAACCAGCCGTATCAAGTTCAGAAGTGGTTTCCCAATCTAAACGGATGTCATTTTGAGTTGGGGTTGCTGTGAAGTTGGCTAGTTCTACTAAATTGGACTGGCATCCACCAGTGAGCAATTTGATTTCGTCTTCGGATAAGGCACGATCATATATCCGCAAATCATCTAATACGCCTTTGAACTTTCTGTATCCATAACCGCCATCATAGCCTATAAATAGAGACTCGTGTCTCTCATTGGCATCGTAGTTTGCCTCATATTCTGATAGCAATTTACAGTTGAGTAAGTCGGGTTAGATTTTTTTGCGCCGCAAAGTAACCCGACACAGTTAAGTAGGTCGGGTTAGCTTATCAAGCGCCGCAAAGTAACCCGACACAGGCAATTTATTAGGTAAATGTCGGGTTACGTTATCACGCGACGCTTGATAAGCTAACCCGACCTACCATACTGTCAGGTTTAAAACAACGTTGTAGAAGTTGTGCACGTTCCTTATGATTCAAAAAAAATCACACACGCAAGCTCTTACTTCCTCGCGCAATACCCAATACGCCTGAACGTACCACTTCAAGTATCAGCGTGGAATCAATTGTCTTGATGAAGGCATCAAGTTTATCTCCTGTGCCTGTCATCTCAATGGTATAGTTTGTCTCGCTCACATCAATAATGCGGCCCCTGAAAATGTCAACGAAGCGTTTGATTTCTTCGCGATGATGGGCTGTTGAGACATTAACCTTTACCAACATCAATTCCCTTTCAATATATACCCCTTCCGTTAAGTCAATGAGTTTGATCACGTCAATCAGTTTATTCAGTTGTTTCGTGATCTGTTCAATGATCTCATCTGTACCTTTCGTCACTATAGTCATTCGTGACATGGAAGGGTCTTCTGTCGGCGCGACGGTAAGAGATTCAATATTGTAACCGCGTGCCGAAAATAAGCCGGCGACTCGTGATAACGCACCTGCTTCGTTTTCTAATAAAATTGAAATAGTGTGACGCATATTTAAGCTAACTCTCCTTCTGGGGATAACAACATTTCATGATGCCCTTTACCAGCGGCAATCATCGGATACACCATCTCATCTTGATCAATAACAAAGTCCATAAACACGAGGCGATCTTTTATCGCCAATCCTTCAGCAAGCGCGTTTTCAACTTCGCTAGGCTTCTCAATACGCATACCAATATGTCCATAACTTTCTGCCAGTTTGATAAAGTCGGGCAATGCTTCCATATAGGTATGTGAATAACGCTTGTCATAAAACAGTTCTTGCCATTGACGCACCATGCCTAAATAGCCATTATTCAACATGATGATTTTAATCGGCAAATCAAATTGTTGACAAGTCGATAATTCTTGTATGCACATTTGAATGCTGCCATCCCCTGTCACACAAACCACCGTCTCGTCGGGATGCGCAATTTGTACACCCATTGCTGCCGGCAAGCCAAAGCCCATTGTGCCTAAACCGCCTGAATTGATCCAATGACGTGGTTGGGCAAATTGATAATATTGCGCCACAAACATTTGGTGTTGTCCCACATCAGAAGCGATAAATGCATTACCTTCAGTCAGTTCGCTCAGTTTTTCTAACACAAATTGCGGCTTAATAAGCGGACTATTACGATCATAACGTAAACAATTTTTCGCACGCCAAATCTCAATTTGTTTCCACCAAGTGGTTAAGGCTTCAGCATCTGGTTTTTGATCGGTTTCCTTTATCGTTTGAATCAAATCTTGTAACACTTGATCCACCGCGCCAACGATGGGAATATCCACTTTAACATTCTTAGAAATTGAGGAAGGATCAATATCAATATGAATAATTTTAGCGTAGGGACAGAATTTGTCGACAGCGCCTGTCACGCGATCTTCAAAACGCGCTCCGATAGCAATTAAGACATCGCACTCGTGCATCGCCATATTGGCTTCATAAGTACCGTGCATACCGAGCATACCGACAAACTGTTTATCGGTGGGGGGGTAGCTTCCTAATCCCATTAAAGTTTGAGTGATAGGATAGCCTAATAAGCGAGTTAAATCAATCAACTCTTTACTACTATCGCCTAACACCACGCCACCGCCTGAGTAAATCATAGGGCGTTTAGCGGATAGCATCATCTCAGCCGCTTTACGGATTTGCCCCAGATGTCCACTGACAACAGGTTTATAGGAACGCATTTCCACCGTTTCTGGATATTCAAACACAGCACGGTTAATTGTGACATCTTTAGGAATATCCACAAGCACAGGTCCAGGACGACCGGTTGTTGCAATATAAAACGCTTTTTTCATGATCTCTGCCAAATCCTTGACATCCTTGACCAAAAAATTATGCTTTGTACATGGACGGGAAATGCCTATCGCGTCAACTTCTTGAAAGGCATCGTTACCAATCAAGGCGGTAGGCACTTGCCCCGTAATAATCACCATAGGGATGGAATCCAGATAAGCGGTCGCAATGCCTGTGATTGCATTAGTGGCACCAGGTCCTGATGTGACTAAAGCAACCCCAGGTTTACCTGTTGATCGTGCATAACCATCTGCGGCATGAACAGCCCCTTGTTCGTGACGAACAAGAATATGTTGCAATTTATTTTGCTTGAAGATGGCATCGTAAATATGCAATGTCGCGCCGCCAGGGTATCCAAATATATGTTCTACGCCTTCGGCGATTAATGCGTTGACAAAAATATCGCCACCCATCATCATTTCAGCTTCATTAGCTTTGTTCATTTATTGCCCTCGTTAATATTTCAATAAAACTCTATGGTGCAAGGTGGTGCTTGTACCATAGAAACCTTGAAGACTATGCGATTTGGATAAAATTTAGCATAATCTCAGTGGTATTATCTCTTTGTTATTTTAAAACTTCAGAGGTTTAGACAAAAATTTATCAGGGTAAGATAAACTTGATTTGGAGTCAAAATTTTAATTTTCAACACCACGAAAAATGTGACTATTCTTAAAGCTCAACTTGGTTGCCTGATTTAACGGCTCAAATCCAGTGTTAGCAAAAGTTCTCTCACAATTTTTGCAGCAAATATTGCGCTGTTTTCAGTCGGATCAATAAAGGGAGCGAGTTCGACAACATCCGCGCCGACAAAATGCTTTCCTTTTAAAATGTTCATGAGCTGAACAAAAGATTGGAAATCTTCGCCGCCTGGCTCAGGTGTTCCTGTTCCAGGAAGTAACGCAGGATCAAAATAATCTAAATCTAAAGTCAAGTAAATGGGGCGAGATGAGTCAATGCCTTTGATTTTATTAAGAAAAGAAGTCTTTGAAGAAGACAATGTTTTGTGGTTTTTCATCCATTGATATTCTTCTTTAGTGCCAGATCGGACACCATATTGAATCAAACGATGCCCAACACCAAACTGTTCGCTCACTCGACGTATAATAGAGGCGTGTGAAAATTTTTCTCCTTCATATTCTTCACGAAGATTGGCGTGGGCATCTAAATGGATGAGAGTTAAATCGGGATATTGTTTTAAATAAGTTACTATTGGCGCGTAAGAAATGGAATGCTCGCCTCCCATGACCAAAAATTTGATTTTGTGCATTTCAAGGCCAATCTTTCTCGTGAATGAGAGAAAATAATCAGTGGCATCTTGCCAGCTTTTTTTATCTTTAATCTGTAAGTTGCCTAAATCCACACATTCAATATCGTTTGTATCATGGTCTAAATAGGGCGAGTATGTTTCTATATAGGGTGATTTCAGGCGTATTTCATCAGGCCCTTTGGCGGCCCCTTTTCTAAAACAGGCTGTGCCATCGAAATTAAAACCCATAATATGGGTGGTACGGCTATATAGCCATTTGGAGAGGTTAAAAGGCTCAAAAGGCGCATTTATCGCCTCCATCTTTTGTAGTCTTTTTACTTTTTTCATGGTATTTGTTGGTACTAACACTTTATTCTTTCTAAACTCTTCACCGGCGTTAATTTAAACAGGTAATGAGGTGGGGGTAGTGAAAGGCTTTTTTTTTAAAAAGTTGAACTCTATTCTATGAATAAATATTGTTAAAAAAACAATAACTTACATCCATTGACTTTCATCATTCATCATTTCGAGGCTAAAGTTTTTTTAAAGAAAAAACTTTAGCCTCGAAACCATTCACCATTCCAGTAATAAAGACTATGTTATCATTTTTTTTCACTTATTTTACCTCATTTATAAAAATTCAGTATAAAAATTCAATATGCAGATCGAACATTTTATAGATAATTCTCCCATTAAATATCAACATCGCTTAGGTGAAATGCTTATTGAAGCTGGCTACGTTAATGAACAAGACGTAGAACGCGCTTTAGAATTTCAAGCCCGTCTTGGGGGACAACTTGGTGCGGTTCTAATTCGCTTGGGTGCGGTATCTGAAGATAATCTATTGAACGTGTTATCTCAACAATTAGACTTGCCCGTTATGGAACGCAAGGAGATTCCACTTGATGTGGGTTCTTTACTTAAAGTGATTAAGGAATCAAAGATTGAAGAAGATTGGTGGTTGGATCAGGAAGTGGTTGCTTGGGAAAATTCAGACTCTGTTGTGCATTGTCTTGCGCGTAATCCATTATCTGATACAATCCATGAGGTTTTTTATCATACTTTTCCTGAAAAAACAGTCTTATGGTATTTATCTCGTACTCAAGATTTAGATCATGTACTTGATTTATTAGCAAAAGCGAACACGGATACTCATTTTAGCAATAGCGATGATGTGAACATATTGCGCGAGTTGGCTGAGGGTGCGCCCGTTGTTGAATTTGTCAATAATATGCTCTCTCAAGCGATTGATCAACGCGCTTCAGATGTACATATTGAGCCTGAAGAGCAGAGTTTTTTTGTACGTTATCGGGTTGATGGCGTTTTGTATGAGCGTCTGAATTTGCCTAAAGAACGTTTTAACGCCATTGCTTCCCGCATCAAATTGATTTCTGGACTTGATATTGCGGAGCGTCGCTTACCACAGGATGGGCGTTTAAATACTCGTGTGAGTGGTCAAGAATTAGATATTCGTGTGTCCTGCTTGCCGGGGGTGCATGGCGAATCTATCGTTATGCGCCTTTTGCCTAAAGAGCGTCAAACCAGTCGCTTAGAACAATTAGGCTTTGCACCTGACCATTTTCGCTTGTTTAATCAATGGATTAGGGAGCCACATGGTATTATTTTGGTCACGGGACCGACGGGTTCAGGTAAATCGACTACCTTATATGCTGCCCTTGATGCTGCTAATAATCGTACTCAAAAAATGATCACTGTTGAAGATCCAGTGGAATATCAATTAAAAGGGATTACTCAAGTTCAAGCGCATAGCGAAATTGGTTATACATTTGCGTCTGCTTTACGATCAATTTTACGACAAGACCCTGACATCATTATGATAGGTGAAATCCGTGATCGTGAAACTTCAGAAATTGCAATACAAGCCGCTTTGACAGGACACATGGTGTTATCAACTTTACATACCAATGATGCGGTGAGTGCTTTTACTCGTCTGATTGAGATGGGCGTAGAACCCTTTTTAGTGTCAACCTCAGTACGCGCTGTGCAGGCACAACGTTTAGTACGCCGTTTATGCGAACACTGTGCTAAACCTATCATGCCTATCGCAAAAATAGAAGCACAAGTTAAACGGGTTTTGCCTGAAGAAATTACTACACCGCCACAGTGGAAAGAGCCTGTTGGTTGTCCAAAATGCCAAGAGTTGGGTTATCAAGGGCGTATTGGTATTTATGAAATGGTGTATATCACGAAAGAATTACAAACCTTAATTTTAAATCGGGCTTCTGCGGCTGATATGCGGCTGAAGGCAACAGAGCAGGGTTTTCGTACTTTGCGTGAAGATGGTTTGATCAAGGCTTATCAGGGTATGACTTCTATTGAAGAGGTACTTCGTGTGACTGAGGAATTAAAAAATGATTAATGGTTTCGAGGCGAAAGTTTTTTCTTTAAAAAAACTTTCGCCTCGAATTATGAACTGATGTGACGCAAAGCGATTCTATTCGAGCTTAGAAACCCAATTTTTTTCAAAGATTTCTTAAACATCGTTTCGCCGCTTGCTTAGAAATCCGATTTTTTTCAAAGATTTCTTAAACATCTTGGAAACATAGTGCGTAACATCAGTAATTAAA
>JAGLHR010000025.1 GCA_023143415.1 Thiomargarita sp.
TTCTACTTGCAGGATTTAGGTACAACGCTTTAGCTTTGTTGCTTTTTTTTGGAGTACAACGCTTTATTTTATAATTCGTTTATCCCAGTCGTTCTACTTAACATTAGGAGAAACTTTATGAGTCGTCGAATTGTCACCACTCAGTATCAAGCGGCCAGTGATGAGGTAAGGATTGATAACTATTTTGATAGGATTATCAAATATATTCCCGCCGATGTGATTGGGGCGTGGATTGCCACTGTGGGTATCGTCAGTAGTTTTGCCGCATCTGATACGCCTAAAGAGACGATTTTGTGGGTCGCTTTTGCTGTTGGCATCATTTTTACAGCAATGTGGACTTGGAAACAAACAACGGTGCAAGGTAAGCCCGTCGCCGTCACCCAAATCATTATTTCAATCGGCGCATTTATTGTGTTGGTGTTTGCATTGGGTGAGCCATTTGCAGGATTGTCCTGGTATGATCCAGGATATGGCTCGTTATCACTCATTTTTTATGCGTTATTTGTGGGCATGATTACGCCTAATGAATAATGGCATTTAAAAGGTATGCTCATGGAAACAGTTATCTCAATTCCCGATATGACTTTTCAAGCGGCTGAACAATTTGCCCAAAATTTGGGCATATCTCGTAATGAATTTTATACGAGAGCCATTTCTTTTTATCTCCAAAAATCTCCGGAATATAGCGTGACTGAACGCTTAAATCAAATTTACGGAAAAGGAAGAGAAAATTCAACACTTGAGCCAGTTTTACAACAGCTACAATTTCATTCCTTATCACAGGGAGAATGGTAATGGTTAGGAATGAAGATTTAATAACTTCAGAAACTTTTGCTCAAACCTGCCAGGTTTAGTTTCGGGTATTATTGAATTTTCATTCCTTAGAGGCTCTTGCAAAACTCTGAAAAATGCCATTTTTTCAGACGAGTAAAAAATTAAAATGAATAAAAACAAATGCTTGTATTATTTCGTTTTCCTTCAAATCAGTGAAAAAGTGAGTTTTGCAAGAGGCTCCTTAGTATTGTCTTTATGAAATTTCAGATTTTATGCGTTATTGGTGGGTTGGTTTTAAATTGACATGAAATAATTATGGATTATGAAAACGGTTTAACAATACTTGGTCAATATGTAGCAGAATATTTTGAAAAAAGTAAAGATTCACAATTGCGCGATGAATTTGATTCATTCAAATCTCAATTACTGATGAATTTTGATGATGAAGAAAAGCGTGGCTCGACTGAGAGAATTAGGGCTGATAGAAATAGAATCCTTGACCAGTTAAACCGTCTGGCACGTCGTCTCACTAAAAAAAGTTTTAGCGATTTATGTCAGGAGCCAGCGCAACCTGCTTATAAAAATGGGAAATTAAAAAAACTCATTCACAACAGAATAAAAAATGCAACCGTCAAAGTTTTTGTGGATGGTGAATTTCAAGGAACGGGTTTTATCATCACCCGAAATGGTTATGTGCTAACTGCTTTTCATTGTATCGAAGAGTACGCACCTGAGATTGTCGTTGAAACATACTTTGGTGAAAAGTTTAACGCGCAACTTGATGAAGATAAGTCATTGAAAAACTTTGAATTTGATATTGCTGTCTTAAAAGTATTAAAACATCGGTTTTATACCACGCATTGTTTACCACTGGGTCTAATTTCGGACGGTCATGGGACGGATAAGATAGTTGCTGTGGGCTATCCTGCGCTGGAAAAAAATCCAGACATTGGTTTTTTTCCGGGAAAATTATATCGGTTTAATGGTAATAAATTTGAAAGTGATGCCATGAAAGGGCCAGGGCAAAGTGGCGGGCCAGTCTATCATTATGCTATGGGGCGTGTTATTGGACTGACTTCGGCTGGTTATGAACCTGATGTGATGATAAATACTGGAGTAGCTGCGCGATTTGCGCCATTATTTGATAGATGGCCTGAATTGAAACACTTAAATCAGGGGATTGCAGATTTTTGGGAAGAGCATTTAGAACAATGCCAAATAAAGCTCAATGAAACACGCCAACCTCTATACTTACAATTAGAAGAACTGATGCCCCTCATGAAAACGATTCCTTTACAAAACAATGAATTAAAGGATTTAGCCTATAAATGTGCGGTTTCACTTAACCTACAAATTGTGCTACCAACTTGCAACGAACAGGGCATGTTGACTTGTTTATTAAAATGGTTAGCCAAAATGCCAGTTTCTAGTACAGGGAGTATGCCTATTTTAGATTTTGTGGCACGACTCCGTAAATATGCACCTGCACATCAAGAGGAAATTAAGGCATGGATCGATAGCGTTGCCAGAATTCGGGGACTTGACCAAGCTCAGATAAATAAGTGCTTTAAAAATCAATCTCAGCCAATTGCACTACCACCGTATTTATTGATTGAATTGTCTCCAAAAAACAAGAATAAAGACTATGCCGTTCAAGCGTGGCTGTTTAAGTCTTCTGAAAATATTAGAAAGGTTTATGTAAAAAAAGGGGTCACGTTAAATGATATACCAGCATTGACTGAGGAAATATTGGGTACTATTGATCATTTCAATGTCAATCACAGGCAATTAATAATAGAGTTTATTTTACCCAGACATCTACTGTGTCATAACGTTGAACATTGGACAGATGGCAATGGTGATCCAATTGGCACAAAATATCAGGTAGTCGTGCGTTCAAGGGAACGTTTAAGAGAGAAAAAATTGCAACGTTTTTGGATCCCTTGTTGGAATGAAGCTAAGAAAAAAGAGATATTGCAAGAAATGGCTAAAACCTATACTGCCATAGTGCCTGAAAAACGATTACGAAAAATTAGTTCTCTAGTGGATGCGGGCAAGCTATGTTTTGTACTGGCTTCAGTACCTAATGTTCTGACAGAACAAAACATCAATGTATTTTTTGCTTTAACTAAATCTGGTGTCCCCATTGCGTTATGGCCTCGAAAGGTCAACAATGTTAATGAATTCAAACAACAATTAAGTAAACTCCTGTCATGTACCCTTGAACAATTGCCGCAATGTATTTTCAAGATCCGTCGTGATTTATGGCAAAATGAGAATGAACAACACACAGGTTATCATCTTTCCTTGCTTTGGGATGATCCCGATAGAATCCCCCCTGATTTTCAAAACAATTCTTCAAAAATATCGCCTGAATTACAGAAGCTCCACGCGCCGAACTGAACAAAGGAACAACCATGCCAGAAGACAAAACAAAATGGTGGATTTACCAAGGCACGAGAAATATTGATGATTTACCGGCTCCCCCGCCTTGGCGTGAATTTACCGAAAAAGCCCGTCAAACAAGGGGACAAAAATTTGAGCCTAATCAACATGAAAGCGAATTGGTAAACGCGGCACTCTACCTCAGACGACCTTTACTGATTACTGGTAAACCGGGGGTTGGCAAAACATCGTTGGCTTATGCAGTCGCTTATGAACTTAACTTGGGGGCGGTGCTACGTTGGTCAATTACCACCCAAACTAAACTCCAAGATGGACTTTATCGCTATGATGCCATCGCCCGTCTCCAATATGCTTCTCTACGAAAAGGCCATGATACACCTGATATTAGTCAATATCTACGTCTCGGCCCTTTAGGAACGGCGTTCGCAGCCCAAAAACGGCCCCGTGTGCTATTAATTGATGAAATTGATAAAAGCGATATTGATTTGCCCAACGATTTATTGCACATTTTTGAAGAGGGAGAATTTGAAATTCCAGAATTGGCGCGTTTGCAAGAAGAAGTATACAGTATTTCACTGCATGATAAGGGCGATGCCGTTATCAAACGTGGGCGAGTGCGCTGCGAAGCATTTCCATTGGTGATGATGACAAGTAATGGGGAACGTGAATTTCCACCCGCATTTATGCGCCGCTGTTTGCAATTGGAAATGCAACCACCCGATGAAGCTAAATTGGCTCAAATTGTCTCCGCCCATCTGAGCACCGATTCAAAATATAAATCTCAACTCACTGAATTAATTAAAGAATTTGTTAAAAGGCGTGATTTGGAAACGGGGGACATTGCGACTGATCAATTACTGAACGCGGTTTATTTAGCTTTGAAAGACATCAATCCATTACATGATAGAGAGGAATTGCTTAATGTGTTGTGGAAATCGCTTTCTAGTTTTGAGGGCATATAATAATGTTTTTGAACAGGATTTCAGCCTAAAGTTTTTCTTCAAAAAACTTTAGGCTGAAAAACGGATTAAAAGATTAACAGGATTAAAAACCCCTTTATTTTTACGGCTGATGTATCCACTCAACGATTGGAAGTTGTGGATGGTTCCCAAAGAATCAGAACATTAGCCGCATTCATGGCAAATCAGTTCTGTTTGGAAAACTTAGACATTTTAAACAATCTAACGGGTTGTTATTTTGAAGATTTACCGTTACCCAGACAACGCAAATTTCAAGATAGCCACATAAGGCTGGTTATTTTTGACCATGCTGATGAAAAAGCCAGATTAATGATGTTTAAACACATCAATAACTTGAAGTGACTGGTGAATTTTGGAGTCCAAACCTTAGGTTTGGTCAGAAAGATTTTTTAGGCATTAGCCCAAAAACGGTATAAGACATTTGTATGTCATCAAGAATTTTATGTCATCAAGAATTTTATGTCATCAAGAATTTTTAGAAAATTACTTACCGATATCCCACCAAGCATCAACAGTGGTGCTAGACAGAAAAAAGCATTTCAAAGAAAAATTCAACCTTGGTTAGATAGTATTGATTTTATTAAGTTTTCTAAAACTGATAAATTATATGGAAGAATTTTTTATTTTAATTATGAAACTTATGGTATAAGAGATATTCACAATATTCTTAAACCCATTTTCGATATGCTGCAAGGGTATATCTATGATGATGATCATTATATATTATCTTTTGAGGGCATCAGATTGGATATGCCAAAGAAAAATTCATGGTTTGAAGTAGAATTAGATTATGATGCAACGCCTGATTTGTACAAAGTGGAACAACAAACTTGCTGTCTTATTGAGGTGGGTTTACTGCCTTCTACTGAATCTGCTATCAATATTATCTGGTTGTAAAAATTGAGGTTATAGCGTTTCCCGATTGAGACGAAAACGCTTATATCAAGTAAGTAATTGATATTTAAATTAAAATTAATGTAACTACTCAGCCTTGAAATCAATTTCAAGGCTGAAAGCCAAAGCAGGCTCAGCTAAACTCTCTCTATAATTAATTAGTCTGTTTTAACAGTCAAGGCTAATGTTTTTTTGAAAAAAAACATTAGCCTCGACTTTAGTTTTTAGCCTTGAAATTGATTTCAAGGCTAACCGCTGAGTCGTTACATATCAATTAACAATTAACGATTGCTATATTTTATGAACAAACAATTTGAAAACTATTTCCTTAAAGCCTTATATAATGCCAAAGTCGAACAAATTACCCAAACCTATCAGGAAAAGGGCTTTTCATGTCAAACTCATGTCAAAATGGATGATGTACAATTTGATGTCATTGCCGAAAACCATGACAAAGCAATTGCTTTCGAAATTCAAGTGGCCCCTACCCAAGCAATGCCGAAAGAGGTTGAAAAGCGGCATCAAAAAGCGAAAGCATTAGGTTATAACTTTCGTGTGATAACCATTAATAAACCGACTAATCCAGTGATAGCCATTAATTGGCTTAACCAAGCACTTTTTAATTATTTAGAGAATAACCCACCGGAAATTATTCAGTTACAAAACTACCCAGTTCATTATGAACAAGTGAAAACAGAAATTCAGTCTATTGAAATTAATGGGTTAAATACTTTAGTTCATGTTGAAGGGGGTATTTATGTTGATTTTCAGTGTGGAGAAAATAGGTTTTTCTCTGAAACCCTCCCCTTTGAAGGCGACATTTCACTGAATCTTTTTGAAAAAAGTATAAAACAGGCCAAACTCAATATAGATGATAGTCTCACTCATTACCACTCTACGCGCTAACGAGATTGAACCAACTGTCGAAGAGTTGGCTGACGCGCTATGGTTTGCTATGCAAATAAAGCCCTTCGTTGCGCCGGTAATTGTACCAGATACAAAATCCACCCAGCCTGAAAAACCGGTTTTGTCTGCACCTGGCTCACAGCAAACTGGATATCAACCGCCTTCAATAGACCCTGAACCCATAAAATCTGAAAAACCTAGACTTGAAAAACCGACATTTTCAGCGTCTGAAACGCCGCGTCAAACGACGAAAAGCTACCCTCTTTATCCCCGTATTGCTAGGCAAACGGGAACACAAAAAATCGGTAGTCGTCCCCTCAGAACCCCGGCTGCGACTATGTTGCCGGGTGCGCTGAGTCTGGAAAAAGCATTGCGTCCCCTCATGCGGCGGGTGGTTTCGCAGACACATTATATATTAGATGAAGCGGCAACAGTGCAACGAATAGCGGAGCAAAATATTTGGGTGCCTGTGTTGCAAGGCATACAAGAACGTTGGTTTGAGGTGGTTCTGATTATTGACCACAGTGCTTCAATGGTTATTTGGCAACCAACTATTGCTGAATGGTGCGGTTTGCTAAAACGTCACGGGGCTTTCAGCAATGTCCGAACTTGGGGCATGAAGAAAAACGAGGCGAAGAAAAACAAGGCTGGGCAAATCCAACTTTACGCCGGCTCACGTCCATGCCATCCGCGAGAACTAATTGATCCTTTGGGGCGGCGATTAATTTTAGTCGTGAGTGATTGTGTGGCACCGCATTGGTACACGGGGGCAATGACGCGATTATTAGAAATGTTGGGAGAGCGCCATCCTGTCGCCATTCTGCAAATGCTCCCGCAGCGACTTTGGGCAGGTAGCGCGTTGGGTGAGGCGACTCGCGTGAATTTACAAGCCACAACGCCCGGTTTAGCCAACGCCCAATTGACTGTCGATGAAGACGATTTCTGGTTTGATGACGATGATGAAAAGCCCACTGGGATGAAAAAATCCATCGGGATAAAAATGCCGATTATCACCCTTGAACCAGAATCTTTAAAATTTTGGACGCGGCTGGTGATGGGCAGAGGTGACGCATGGACACCGGGAGTTCTATTTGAGTCAAGTGCTAATCAGCAAAACAACACGCCCCCCATCCAACCCACTACCGAAAATCGTCCCACACCCGAACAGCGCGTCCAACATTTCTACGCGACCGCTTCACCGACTGCACAAGAATTAGCTGGCTATTTAGCCGCTGCGCCGCTGACTTTGCCTGTCATGCGATTAGTACAAAAGGTCATGCTACCCCAATCACGCCAAGTGCATCTTGCCGAAGTATTTTTAGGGGGCTTACTCAAGCGCGTCTCTCCACAAGAATGTAATCCAATGCTGATGGAATATGATTTTCACGAAGGGGTACGGAATTTAATGCTGGATTCTGTGCTAGTACCGGATGCGGTTGAAGTGCTTAAAATCGTTTCAAAATATTTAGAGCAACGATTAGGGCAACCTTTGGACTTTCTGGCGTGGTTGGCTGATCCGACCGCAACAGATAGGATTATAATTAATGAAGAAAAACGGGCGTTTGCAGAAATTGGGGTGAAGGTATTGGGGCGGCTTGGGGGAGATTATAGAAAATTGGCGACAAGGATTGTTACAGAAAAACTTCAAGTTGAACCACGAAAACAAGATGAAATTGTAAAAGCGAAAAAAGAACGAAAAAAAACGGAAAAAGAACAAAAACGGCAAGAAGCTAAAATACATCAAGCATACCGCTATACAGACAATGGTGATGGCACTGTTACAGATAACAAAACTGGGCTAATATGGCTAAAAGATGCCAATTGTTTTGGTTATCAGAATTGGAAAACGGCTATGCAAAATGCCGCTCAACTCGCTGATGGAAAATGTGGACTCAGTGATGGCTCAAAACCCGGTGATTGGCGTTTACCGACTAAAGAAGAATGGAAAGTGATGATTTCCAATAAAGGTGATGCGTTTTCTGGCGTGCAGACGTACTACTACTGGTCGTCCACTACCGACGCGAAGAAATCAGGCAAAGCGTGGCGCGTGAGCCTCGGCAACGGCTTCGTGGGCTACGACGGCAAGTTCAACACGTACTATGCGTGGGCAGTCAGAGGCTGAAACTAAATTATTTGACTATTTCTCGTTCCCAAACTCTGTTTAGGAATGCCTTCCACAACGCTCCAAACCTTTCCAAAAGGATTTAAGTTAAAGAGCACGAAATCCCAATTAGAACATAGGCAATGCAGTACCTGTTAAACTGGGTGAATACGTTGTTTTCTTGTTCCCACGCGCTGGGGCGTGGGAACAAGAAAAAGCCAGGTAGGGTGGGCAAACGTCTTTTTGTTCGCCCATCATAACATCATATCCGGTAAATATTGTGATGTCTTAACATTTTGGTGGGCAACAAAAAAACGTTGCCCACCCTACCTACTATATTGTGACATATCCTAAACCGAATAGTGAAAACATCGAATTTGACCCGCTTTACATTAAATTTTGCTTAAATGGTCGCTTGATTGTAGAAATCGCCTCGTTTCATTTATCTTAATTTTGGGAAAACAAGATGTCTATTTGTCAGCTATGTCATTCGTCCGATATTTCTATTTTACAAGCTAAAGATAGCTTTACTTATAAAGGACGGAAAATTGAATTTGAAGTTGAATACTCTGTCTGTCATTCTTGTGGAAGAGAATTTATAGATAGTCAACAAATTCAGAAAAATGATGCAACGATTTTGAATGCGAAAAAGTTTGCGGATGGTTTGTTGTCGTCCGAAGAAATACAAAAAATGAGAAAAAAATTGGGGTTAACACAAGAAATGGCTTCCAAAGTCTTTGGAGGAAGGGTGAATGCCTTTTCCGAATATGAAAGCGGAAAGGTTATCCAAACTGTGGAAATGGACAGGCTGTTGCGTTTAGCCTCTGAATTTAATCAGGTTTTTCATTGGTTAATCGCGTTTTCTGGAGACACCGTTAGGCGTGTCTGACTCGCATATATACAACCAACCGCAAACTGGAAGCAGAAATGATTGCGGCATTCAAGCAAAATACTAAAGCCAGGTAGAGTGGGCAAACGTCTGTTTACCCACCATAACATCATATCTGGTTAATATTGTGATGTCTTAACATTTTGCCGTGGCACCAAAAAAACGTTGCCCACCCGACCTACTCAATGCCATTAAGTCAGGGCGAACACGCAGGTTCGCCCCTACATCCCCTGAATACGTGGTGATTGGTAGGGCAGACCTGTGTGTCTGCCCTTAACTTAATGGCATTGACCCGATCTACTACTATCCTTTAATCCGTTTAATCTTGTTCAAAATTTATGATAACAGCTCACACTTTTTTGGAGAAAAATAATGAACAAAGCTGAAGTGGCTATTACACTTGACCAATCTATTCTCGATAAACTAGACGAGCTGATAAGCCGTCATCTTTACCCAAATCGAAGTCGTGCGATTGCCGACGCAATTAAGGAAAAACTGCAACGCTTAGAACAAAGCCGCCTAGCACAAGAATGTGCCAAATTGAACCCTAACGAAGAAAAAGCCCTCGCAGAAGAAGGCATTTCAGAGGAGTTGCCAAAATGGCCGGTTTATTAAGAGGTGAAATTCGTTGTGCTGACTTGAACCCGGTACGAGGCAGTGAACAAGGCGGACTTCGTCCTGTACTTATCCTGAGCCAAGATACTTTTAATGAACGTTCTGGTACTGTCATTGCCATAGCGATAACCGCTCAACCACAACGGGCTAAATTTCCATTAACTTTTGAACTGAAATGTGAAGGATTACCAAAACGCTCTTGGGTAAAAATCAGTCAAATTAGAACATTAGCAAGTGAACGCATTGGCAAAAAGATTAGCAAAGTCCCTCCAGAAGATTTAGCCAAAATTATTGATGGATTCAATGAAATTATTGGTCATTAAACTATGTGGGAATATGCTTGCAACCAGTACTTAGAAATAAACGCGGCAGATTTCGTCACCGAATGATGCACCCAATAATTTCTCTCTCTATTGAGTACAATAGATATCGAACTGTTGTACTTGATTGCATGAGAGCCAGTGAATGGGCTTTCCAATCCGTTCAATTCCCTGAACCGTTGTACTTAATTAACCGGATTAATCCTGACTATCCTACTCATTTTGAACAGGATTAAACGGATTAAACGATTAACAGGATGAAAGAGTGAACTTTTTTTCTTAATGTTTTAATCTTGAACATCCTTTAATCCGTTTAATCTTGTTCAAAAATTCACTTTAAATTGACATAAGTATGAATGATGAAAACGGCTTAAAAATACTTGGCGTACTTGCAAAACAAGCTGATACTCAAACATCTGGCGAATTTGATTTGTATAAAGGGCAATTACTAGATATTTTAGACAAAGCAAAAAAGCATATCTTACCACTTGACGTAATTGAGGCTAATCGTAATAGAGTCATTCACGAAGGGTTAAATCCGATAGCAGATCGTCTCGCGGGAAAAAGTTTCGTTGATTTATGTCAAGAATCGGCTCAACACGCTTATAAGTTTAGTACACCTGATCATTTTGATTTGGACGATATCATCTTAGAATGTGAAGGTATATTATGGGAAAAATGCGGATTAGTGGGGCTTGGTGTACATTCTACCAGTAGTCTTTTTTTAAATCATTTTCAAACACGCTTAAAGAAAACATTAGGAAGAGATAAAGTATTTGCTTCTTCCGCTTTGCTTTTTTTGAATCCTCTTGATGTAGAGAGTTCTTTAAAAGACTGTATCAGACTGATTAGAAAACACAAATTTAAGCTTTGTCATCAAGATGTTTTGTTGAAAGTATTAGTCCCTAATGAAGAAGTTGCTATTCGTTTTTGGCAAAAAGTGGTTGATGAGTTAAATAGTCAATTTGATAATCGTTTTATTATCATTATAGCAATGGGAAAAGGTTTATCGTTTCCCCAAAATGTGATTACCCTTCCCCCGCCTGATTTTGAAAAGAAGCATATCATTAGCTGGGTACGTACTATCGTCGATAAACTCTTATTACCTATGAATGAAAAACAGAATATGACAAAAACATGGGTAAATACAATGATGATGGATTGCTCAGAAGAGAATAAACTGCACGTTGATCTCATTTATGAACATGTTGCTGATGCTTTAGAGAAACTTAACTCAAATAGTTCTTTACCCACTTTACACAATTTTCTCGAAGAAAGGAAACTATGCTTAGACACCGCCTTGACACCAAAACCGTTTTTTCCATGAACGGATATAATGCGATTTCAAATTCCAAAAAAGAAATCGAAAAACCTGAAATTGATTTTGTACTCAAAAAACTCACCCAGGCTGATCAAGAAACTGTCCATCGTGAACCTTACCACGCTGACGATTCACTTATAGAAGTGGTTAATTTAGCCATTAGTTTAGGGCGCCCTTTACTATTACATGGCGATCCCGGCTGTGGTAAAACGCGCTTGGCTTATGTGATTGCTTTTGCTTTGAGCTTGCCACTGGAAGAATTTTATATCAAATCCACCAGTCGCGCTCAAGATTTGCTTTATACCTACGATGCAGTTAATCGGCTTTATGATGCCCAAATTAGTGAGGCTAAAAGCAAAAATATTAAGGAATACATTAAGTTAGGTCCACTTGGACGTGCGATTGCTCGCGCTCAATATGGACGACGTTCAGTCGTCTTATTGGATGAAATTGATAAGGCTGATCTGGATTTTCCTAATGATTTATTGTGGGAATTGGATCGGCTGGAATTTCGAGTGAATGAAGCCCGCGATATTCATTATGCTATTGGTGATCATCCCGAATTGCGCCCGATTATTGTTGTCACCCACAATGAAGAAAAACCCTTGCCCCCAGCATTTTTGCGCCGCTGCATTTTTCACCACATCGAATTTCCTGAAAAGGAAGGCGATTTACTTGAAATATTGCATTTGCATGAAGTTGAAAATGACCAACTAAGTCGCAAAGCCGCGACAGTAATACAACGATTGCGCGATCCTAATTTGAACCTCGCCAAAAAACCGGGATTAAGTGAATTAATTGATTGGGTGAAGTATTTGGAGTTTAAGGGTATGCCACCTGAGCAATTGGACAATTTGCCTTTTATCAGTGCGTTGCTTAAATTGCGTGATGATCAAGAATATGCGCGAAAGCATTTTCAATAATGAGGAACATTATGCCACGAAGAGATAGCATCCATTATATTGTAAAGCAAGCCCTTATATTGGGATGGTGACATTCGACTGGATACGGTTTTTGATGAAAGCCAAGATCGCTACCTCTTAATGCAAGCAGGTTGGGATAACAAACGACGAATCAGTGGCGATATTATTTACATCAGATGACATGATGAAAAAGGTTTATATTGAATATGATGGCATTGAACATGTCTGATGATTTAGTCAGCCAAGGTATTCCAGAGGAACGTATTGTTTTAGCTTTTCAGCCTGAAACGGATGGTTTGACCGTTCAATAACGATTATGAAATGAGGTAACCAATGAATTATTACGAAAGAATTATTACTGATGCAGATGTGATGCTCGGCAAACCGGTTATCAAAGGAACACGGATAACTGTTGAGTTGATTTTAAGAAAACTATCTGATGGCATGGATTTAAAAGTGCTTTTAGAATGTTATCCTCGTTTGGTTCAAGAAGATGTCTTAGCGGTTTTGTCTTATAGGGTTCAACAATGACACAACAACGTTATTTCTTACTCTGGGCATTATTTAAACAATTACGCGACTGGCATTTTGTGCTGGCTCCGGCGGATTATAGTGCCTTACATCAAGCCCTGAATGCCGGATTTGGATGGGAATCGTCAGATGCTTTGCGGGATTTATGTTGTGCGTTGTGGGCAAAGTCGCGTCAAGAGCAGGAAATTCTGATTAAGTTATTTGATGATTTGGTAGCCGATTTGGAATTAGAGGGTTGGCAATTACCTAAAGAAACGCAAGCCTTAACCTCACCTAAATCATTACCACCAGAACAATTACCCACAAAAAAACTCATGCTGGAGGCAACACCAACTCCTTCCTCAAAAGAAGAACTACCGACTGCGCCCCCCGTTATTGAAGGATATAAACGTTTTCCTGATATTCCACCACCCAGTACGGATATTTTAAAACAGCCTTTTATTCTCACCCCACAGTTTATTATCAATTATCGAGAAATTGCTCAGGCTTGGCGGCGCTTGCGAAAGCCGATGCGTAAAGGCGCGAAGAGAGAACTGGATATTGAGGCGACGATTGAACGGCGTTGTCGGCAAGGCGTTGTTGCGCCCATAGTGTTAGTGCCACGCCAACGTAATGCAGCGCGTGTCTTATTATTAATTGATCGGCAAGGTTCCATGACTCCTTTTCATCGTGCGAGTGATGAACTCGGTAAGGCACTTCGCCAGTCGGCTAATTTGGACGATGTGACGATTTTTTATTTTCATAATGTGCCAGCCGAGGGAGCAGATGAAACCATTTTAGAACCTTTATCCGATCAACTTTTTCCGAAAATGGATACGGTGTTAGCTGAGATTGAGCCACTCACGACGGGCAACGTGTATAAAGACGCGGAATTGTTAGAAACCTATCCGTTAGCTCAGGTATTAAAAATGTATGCAGAACACGCTGCTGTCGTATTGTTGAGTGATGGTGGGGCAGCGCGTAAACAGTATAATGCCCTGCGATTGTTGGATACGGTGGCTTTTTTGAAAGCGTTGCGTATTTACACTTCTACCGTCTTATGGCTAAATCCTTTGCCAGCGCGAGAAGGCAATCCTTGCGATTATTGGGCGAATACGACAGCCGCCCAGATAGCCCGTCATATTCCAATGTTTCCGCTGAATCGGTGGGGATTGCATCAGGCGGTGAATGTATTGCAGGGGCAAGTTTATTCAGTGGAGTGTCCATTATGAGTGATGTCATTGCAGAACGCCGCTTAAAACAATTTCAACAGAAATTTGGGGAGGCAATGGTTAAGTTTGCCACTCATGCTGCTTTGCCAGTGGTATTGAATAGTGAATTGGTGCATTTACTCCGCCTTAATTTTTTTTATTCTGATAATTCAATAAGTTATCTCACAGAAGCCGAGTTTTTGTTATCTTCATTCTGTCGTGAAATTGGGGAAGATTTATATGAAATTGAGCCAGCAATGCGAACTGTCTTATTGCAAAAGCTTTATCAGCAACACCCAGAACGTATTAAAGAAATAGCGGCTTTCCTGTGGCAATACACTAAACGTTATACGCCTTGGCGAACACGAGAGGGATTACAAAACGCTCAACTATTAACGGCGTTAAATTTCCTTGACGCTCAGAAAGCAAATGAGTGGTTTGAAGAAGTAGAAACATCGGAGAAAGCATACTCTCCAGAAGATCGTGAGTGGTTTGTGGCGATGAAAGAACAAATTGAGAATGAATCTACTCAAATTAATCCTTATACCAAGATACTCAAATTATCAGGAAATTTAACTGAATTTCTGGAAACCTCTGTACGTGAACTTGAGAAACTAGCACATACAGATTATAACCAATTGTTTTTAATAATTTATCCACCAGAAGATTCTCGACAACTTATAGCAGTTGCAGATATCATACCTTCTCATAAACAACGCTATAGAATAGCAGCATTTTCAGGTTTAATTGGCATATCATATTCTAGTGGTAAAACTATCAACGCAAAAAATGTAGGAGAAATGCCTAAGTATATAAATGCCGTTCCAGAAACTAAATCGGAGTTGGTAATTCCTATAAAAAAAGACAATATTGTTCTAGGGGTTCTTAACTCAGAGAGTGAAGAATTAAATCATTATGACAATAAAATTTTTCAAAACGTTGAGCAACTAGCATTAGCGATGGGCAAGTTATTACCACTCTTTGGTTGGGCAGATAATATCACCCTTTATGATGCACCTTGGATTCAAATGTCTCCTGAACTTGAGCGCCCGCGTAAAGATCGTGAAAGGCTTGCTGTGATGAAAAGCCAAGCTTCTGTTGATACGTCAATTCAAACACCACAACCAGTAGCATCTCGAATAAAAATTGTTATGGGTGATATTACTGAGCAAAATGTGGATGCAATCGTCAACACGACTAATACCTCTTTTACTGGAGGTTATGTGGCTAACGCCATTTCTCATAAGGCTGGTAAAGAAATAGAACAAGCTTTTTTAAATGATGGTGGCTGCAAACGTGGTGAAGCCAAAATTACTGATGGTTACAACCTTCCAGTACGGTTTGTTATCCATACAATTGGTCCTAACTGGCGAAAAAATAAAAGTGACGAAGAAATTTTAGCTCAATGTTATCGTAGTTGCTTAGAATTAGCTGTGCAATATTCCGTTAAAACGATAGCTTTTCCATCCATCAGTACGGGAGGACGTGGTTTCCCAATTGAAAAAGCATCTAAAATCGCAGTTCGTGAAGTTGTCAATTTTCTTATGAAAAATGCTTCTATTGAGAAAGTCATTTTCGTTTTGTTTAAAAAAGATGCCTATGATTATTACCATGCAGAGTTAGAATCTTTATTGCAACAAAAAAGTGAAAAAAGAAAACCTTTTAATATACAATATTATCAGCCTTATGTGACAGGTGCAGGCCTATTTAATGACCGTACTTTTGTTGGACGTTCTGATTTATTAGCGTGGTTAGCCAATTTATGGCAACAACCAGACGGAAAATCGGCGGTGGTATTAATTGGACAGCGTCGTATCGGTATAACCAGTTTGCTGAATAAAATCAAACGCGATGGTTTAAAAATAACCAACCTGATTCCTGTTTATATTGACACTCAAGAAATAGGGGATAAAGGAGAACATAGTTTCTTAACTACCGTGAGTGAAAAAATGGCACAAGTAGTGGGTATGGAAGCTCCAGTTCTCAATGCAGCACCCTATCTGGATTTTCAACATTTCTTAACTAAAACCAAAGCCATTTTAGACAATCGACGGTTTTTATTAATGATCGATGGATCCGAACCCATTTTTCAGAATAAATTTGGCTCAGAATTACCGCCCTTTCTACGGAATCTCATGCAACACGCCGATTATCCAACGCGATTATTATTTTGTGGTACCTATTTTCTTAAACAAGTGGTGTGGGATTCTTCATCGGTGCTTTTCAATACCGCCCAATTTAAAAGTGTTAGCTACTTATCAGCCACCGAATCAGCGGAATTATTACAAAAACCCAGCCGAGACATTCTCGAATTTGATGAATACGCCCTAGAACAAGCTTATTTATTAACACACGGACAACCGTTATTATTGCAATGTTTAGGCGCGTATTTTATTGAAGAATTTAATGCCACTGTCAGGGCGGGCAAAGGACGCAATAATTATATCGATTTTAAAGACTTAGAAAACGCAGCCCTAGTCTTAGTCCAACAACAAGATAACATGGTATTCATCGATCATTGGAAAGGCAGTGATACCGCCACGCATCAAGTATTATCCGCTCTCGCCTGGGCAACCGACGAAACCAATCACCCCCAATTAGATATAGATGGCATTCAAGCTGCCCTGACTGAAAACCGCCTTGACTTACCCAAAAAACAAATCTTTGATATAATACGACGCCTCGTAGATGAAGAAATTTTAGAAAGAGCTGGGGAGACGTATCGTTTTGCCGTGCCTTTATATCGGCGGTGGATAGCGTGGCGGTGGGAACCGATGACAGTGCGGGAAGAAGGTATATAACCGTTTCTGTTTCCCAAACTCTGTTTGGGAATCCATTTTCTGGTTCCAAAACTCTCTGTTTAGAAATCCATAATGTGAAAACACCCGTTATTTTCTGGTTTCCAAACTCTGTTTGGGAATCCATGAAGGGACGCTCTTCTGCGTTCCGCGATGCGGATCATCAGTATTCCCAACCAGAGAATGAAAAAAATTCTGGTTCCCACGCGCCGGCGCAATGCCATTAAGTTAAACCAGGGCGAACACGCAGGTTCGCCCCTACAGCCCCTGAATATTTGGAGATTGGTAGGGGCAGACCTGTGTGTCTGCCCTTAACTTAATGGCAGTGACGCGCCGGCGTGGGAACCCATTTTCGACGCGCCAGCGTCGCGCAGACAGAAACGGGACGCTGGCGCGTCCCGAATGGGTTCCCACTCCGGCGAGTCACTGCCATTAAGTTAAGGAATGTTTATTGGAATCCAAACCGTCAGATTTGGATTATGTCGTTTAAAATCAAACGCTTCCAAATCTAAAGGATTCGAGGTTTTAGTTTTTTGAAGAAAAACGGCGTTGTTGCAGAAATCAAATAAAAATCAAACAGAGAGATAGCTAAATAAGTGATCAAATTAAATCAGATAAGAATCTGGCAATCCAAGTGCGGTCATACGATTAAGAACAACACAACGGACAAAAGCTTCAACGGCTTGGTTTTCAAAAAGCTTTAAGTTGACTTCCGAACAAAGTTTTTATTCTAAACATAGCTGTTTCAGCCAGAGAGCGACGGTGATAAGCACTTTCTTCTTTCCAAATTTTGCTTGTTCTTTTACCTTTCTAACCACTTGATTACGTGCAGAAATTTCTGGATGTTCCTCTGATTCGTCTCGAACAACCGCATCCGTTCTTGGTGGAATAACCGGTTCAGCTTGTCGTTCAAGTATTTGTTGATCACACTCAAAGCTATCATAAGCACCATCTGCTGAAACTTGATTAATAGATTCATCAACTTGTTCGAGCAATTCTCCAAGCACTTGGCTATCTTTTATGTCATTCGTTGTTACAATAGAAGCAACAATTTCTTGAGTACTTTCATCTATTCCTAAATGCCACTTCCGCCAAGTTCGTCTTTTTTCGTTTCCATGTAGGCGAACTTTCCATTCTCCTTCACCAAAAATTTTGAAGCCAGTTGAATCAATCACAACATGTCGGGATTCATTTGGGATGAAAGAGGGAATTTCAACCGCTAACTTAGATTGGCGACGACTTAAAGTCGTATAATCGGGTACTTTGATTGGTAATTCCATTAACTCAACA
>JAGLHR010000250.1 GCA_023143415.1 Thiomargarita sp.
ACGTCCAAATCTAAAGGTTTGGACTCCAAAAAGTATCACGTCCAAATCTAAAGGTTTGGACTCCAAAACACGTCCAAATCTAAAGGTTTGGACTCCAAAACACGTCCAAATCTAAAGGTTTGGACTCCAAAAAGTATTAAAACTTATGGTTCAGTACTTACGAAATAAACTGGTAAGTAATGTCAGCGCTCACCAATAATGCAGCATCATGAAAATCATTCTTATAATAGATATATGAATCTGTTGAATCACTTTCACTTTTACTCCAACCTTCCGCAACTGAATTAACAAAATTGCTGGCATTACCCTCAATAGTTAAATGGTTACTATCAGATAGTTCTAGTACATCATCAACGCTTAACCTCAATTGATTATTATTGCCTTGGAGATCAATAACTTCTATACTTTGTAAATCAAGTTGTTGTTCGGAAGGTTGTGCATTGTTTTGAATCAGATCAAGGGCTTTACCCTCTGCACCGTCGAAACGAAGCGTATCTATTCCTTTACCGCCATCTATGCGTACACCTGCTGCGGTATTTGGGTTGAATAAAAACACATCTTCGCCCTCACCCCCTAATAAAATATCACTACCAACGCTGGGTGCAAAGGTATCATTGCCTTCTTTACCAACAATGATATCCAAACTATCAGTGCCTTCAAGTGTATCTTCACCTGATGTACCAGAAATGACATTGGAAGGGTTTACTGTGACGGTAGCAGTATCTTCGCCACCATGATCATCTTTGACGGTATAATCAAAGGTGATTGGTTTTGAAGGATCATCGTTAATGAATCCGTCAATAAACAATTGCACTTCATGGTTTACCAGTATTGCATTGACTCCTTCACTTTTATTGCTCAAGCTGGAAACCGTTAAAATATCATAAGGATTAGTCGGTTTATCATTTGATAATAAATCATCCACTGATAAATGGGTGAGGCTATTAAAAGGGAGCGATATTTCGTTTTCTATTCCATCATCAACGGCTTCAAGCGGTGGTGGTGAATAGGTTATTTTAATATCGCGGCTGATTGGCAGACTTTCCCCACCATCGCCGTCGTTGAGGGTGATTTCTACCGTGCGAATCTCTGTTAAAGGTTCTGCACGAGTTTTTGTTGAAGGGTTCGTTGAGGTATTTCTGTAAGTGATGGCTTGTAACAGGGCGGCAGTTGTCTCAGGATTAGCATTTTCGTTAAGCCCTACCAATAAGCTACCAGTCACAAAATTGGTAAAGAAGTTTCCAATGGGAGTTTCATTATATTTAATTTCCCCGCTATTAGAAACAGTGATTGAACCAATATTTTGAATTTCCAATATATCATTGGGGGTACGATTATTTTCAATAAGCACTTTAACTGTGCCGTCTTCAAAATTAGGTGAATCCAGATCATCAATCTTCGCATCGCTGTATATTTGTCGCGCTTCACCTATTGCAGTGTTATATTCCAGCGGTGTATTATCAAAGTTGATAATGGGCGGAATCGGTGGTAGTGGTGGCGTTACGGTGATATTCACTTTTGCTGTATCCGTCGCTCCACTAGTATCTTTTATGGTGTATTCAAAACTGGCTTCGCCTGAAAAATCAGTTGTTGGCGTAAATACAATGTTTTCATCAACCAATTTGATAGAACCATTTTCATGAAGTTTTTCTTCTATTGTGAGAGTGAGTGCATCACTGTTGATATCCCAATCGTTACTTAATAAGTCTGCCTTGGAAATAGATAACTCTGTGTTTTGTTTAGTCGTAAAAGGACCATCATCTTCTGCAACCGGTGGCGTATTAATCACTTGAACGGTTACTGTGGCTTTATCGGTTTTTCCTAACGCATCCGTTACGGTATAATCAAACTGTGCATCGCCTTCAAAATCTTTCGTCGGTGTAAATTGAATATCGCCGTTTTCTAATAACAGAGCTTCGCCATTAATTGCATTATCAACGTTTGTGATAGTGAGTGGTTCTTCCTCTTTATTATCATTTTCTAATAAGAAAGTGCTGCTAGTGCTACCCGTCGTGTTTTTAGGATATATTGTGAAATCATCAACTGCGATGAGAACATCCTTAATCTCAATTTCAACTTGAGCCGGAACACTTTCTGCGCCGTGATTATCTTTGATGAGATATTCAAAGCTGGCATTGCCTGTAAAATCAAGCTCAGGTGTAAATATGACATTGCCATCCGCTGTTAATTCAACATCACCATGATTTGATTTGATAACCTGACTTATTGTGTATGTATCACTTAAATTGGGATCAGAATCGTTTTCTAGCAATGAAGAAAGCGTTATGGGTGTATTTTTAAATGTGCTTAATCCACTGTCACTGTTAGCAACGGGTGGCAGATTGATATTTCCGCGAGTAATATTCACTTGCCCAATATCCGTTTTCTCACCATCACTCAGAATATATTCAAATCCGCCCGTCGTCACTGTATTATCTTTGAAGGAAAAACCAATTTCGCCATTACTTAAACTCACGTTGCCATTCGATGGTTTAAGCACTTCGATAACTTGTAGGGCATCATTATCAATATCCCGATCATTTTTAGAGAGCGAATCGGCTGAGATAATCAGCGATGTTTCAGTTTCTAAGACAAAAGTATCATCAACTGCAATTGGGGGATCATTAACAGGATTCACATTGACTTTGACTGAAGCTGTACTTTGTTCGCCCTGACTATCTTCTATTGTATAAACAAATTCAGCTAAACCATTAAAATCGGATTCGGGCTGATACATCACTTCGCCGCTTTCATTCAGACTAACAGTGCCATGCGTTAAATCATTTCCCTCCACGCTGACTATAGAGAGGCTATCTCCGTCAACATCAAAATCGTTTTCTAATAATTTCTCTGAGAGTTGAGTGAGAGGAATATCTTCATTAGTACTGAAGTTATCCTCTTTAGCAATTGGGGGATCATTAACAGGCTTTACATCGACTTTGACTGATGCTGTACTTTGTTCGCCCTGACTATCTTCTATTGTATAAACAAATTCAGCTAAACCATTAAAATCGGATTCGGGCTGATACATCACTTCGCCGCTTTCATTCAGACTAACAGTGCCATGCGTTAAATCATTTCCCTCCACGCTAACTATAGAAAGGCTATCTCCGTCAACATCAAAATCGTTTTCTAACAGGATTTCAGGGTGAAATACAAGAGGAATATCTTCATTAGTATTGAAGTTATCCTCTTTAGCAATTGGGGAATCATTAATAGGCTTTACATCGACTTTGACTGAAGCTGTACTTTGCTTGCCCTGACTATCTTCTATTGTATAAACAAATTCAGCTAAACCATTAAAATCGGATTCGGGCTGATACATTACTTCGCCGCTTTCATTCAGACTAACAGTGCCATGCGTTAAATCATTTCCCTCCACGCTAACTATAGAAAGGCTATCTCCGTCAACATCAAAATCGTTTTCTAACAGGATTTCAGGGTGAAATACAAGAGGAATATCTTCATTAGTATTTATGCTATCCTCTTTAGCAATTGGGGCATGATTGGAAGCAACGGTGGGAACATCTGGAGGAGTAGATGGAAACGAGGGGGTAGGTTTATCAACCACAACTGGGGGATCATTAACAGGATTCACTTCAATATTTACAATTGCTGTGCTTTGCTCGCCATGACTATCTTCTATTGTATAAACCAATTCCGCCGAGCCATAAAAATCGGGTTCGGGCTGATACACAAAATCGCCGCTTTCATTCAGACTAACAGTGCCATGCGTTAAATCATTTTCCTCCACGCTGACTATAGAAATACTATTTTCCTCATCAACATCAAAATCGTTTTCTAACAGAGTTTCAGGCGGAAATACAATAGAAACATTTTCATCAGTATTTATGCTATTATCAACTGCAACTGGGTGATCATTAACCGCATTGATAGTTAACTTGACTACTACCGAATCTATTTCATCAAGCGTATAAGTAAAACTGTCTTCTCCATTAAAATTGAGATTCGGGATGTAACTTAAAGTGCCATCTCCATTATCAACCACTTCGCCATGCGCTGGTTGAGAAAATTCTGTGAGATTTCCCTCTTCCACTAAAATCTCTTTGGAATTATCTTCATCCAAAGTGACTTCCAGATGGGATAACGACGGGAGTATATTCAATGACGACGAAATTGTTACTTCTGGTGTCTTCACCGTTTCATCCATTTCCAAATGGACGAACACATCCTCAATCGCCTCAACCGGAGACGTTTCATCAATTGAACGCAATTCATCAATTAATTTATCATCATTCACATCAATATTGCCTGAAGAAAACGGATTATATGCACCGACATCAGGAGAATCCGTAGAAATATCTTTATGTTCAATATCAAGAATATCGTTTTGAAGCGGTTCTAAATTATTGATTTCATTCCAATTTTCACCAATTTTCACTTGAATTTCATCTTCTGTCAGTGTTTTGATGCGATAGGAAATAGCCTGATTAGGAATATGCACCAACGTACCGCGTTCATAAACCAGAATTTCTCTCATAATAAGATACTGGGAGGTAATGCTGATCAAACCGGATAAATGTAAAATCGTCGTTGAACCATCAGCATTAATCTGAGCATCAATATCACTACCACGAATATTAATCTGAATAGAAGGCGTTTTAATTGTCGTATGCTGCCCTTGATCATGCCCACTGATTTTACCGCTAATATAGCGAAATGTCCCAGAATAGACATAACTTTCAAATTCGCCTCCATCAGATTCTCCCGGCTCATAATTATATTTATCCAACCGGGCGCGAGAATGAGGTCCCAGTTGAAAAACAGTGCCATCATTCAAAATAATTTTGACATAGCTATGCGCCTTCGTCAAAATCGTCTCATGTAAATAGACAGGTTCACCCACTTTGAGAGAACGAATTGTTCCCTCTTGACTCTCCACGCTCACATTTTCGACAGCGACAGTGATAGTGCCAATTTGTTCTAAGCCAGAAGAAATCAAACCAGTTGTCTTCTCGGAAGCCAATAAAATAGGCTCACTGTGATAACAGAGTTTTGAAATCACATCATCGACAGACATCAAGCCATCTATCGTTTTAATGGGTACAGGCTTAATAAAATAATCCTGAATAATCCAAGAATCCTCAAAAGTTTTGACTTCTAAATCATTACCGATGCGAAAAAACTTCGCTTCAGTAATAATGACTATAGGCAAAACCGCTTTAGCTTGAAAAGGTAAATCACTATTTAACTTATTATGCTGTAACATAATCATTGCCAAATTGAATGGTTTCGAGGTTTCCGTTTTTTGAAGAAAAACGGAAACCTCGAATGGTGAATGGTTAATGGTGAATTGTTAATGGTGAATTGTTCAGGGCAACCATAAAGGATTGCCCCTACAACAATATCCTTATTAATACTGATGAAAATCTTCTGATGTAGGGGCAATCCCTTGTGGTTGCCCTGATTATGTAGGCTGCACCCCCTTGTGGTTCCCCTGAAATGTAAACAATTGTTTTTTAACATAATATTCATTATAAAGAAATAGAGAGCAACTTTTGGTTAAACGAATTTTCACCACCCTCAGATTAATTCAGTTTGAAAACCTGATGACGAGCTTGAATTGTTTCAAAACGTCTCAATAACTGCTTAAATTTGTCTGGGCAAAAGTTCGTTCGATACAGAATAAAATCCTTGTTATTATTATGGTTAAAAAAACGGTCCATCATTGAGTCTTATGTTATGATTAGAAACGTGACTTTGACCTGGCAGGTTTTCTTTTGAACCTGCCAGGTCTGGTTTTGACTTTGACTTGATTTCGAGGTTAAAATTTGTCTTCAAAAAATTTTCGCCTCGAAAGTGATTTAATGATCATTCCTTAACATTGATCAGTTATTAGAATGCCAAGGCGTTTATTAGCTAAAATTCAAAAAATCAGCGATAAGCAAATTGGAAAATTCATCTAAAAATTTATGAGAACATCATGAAAAAAATATTTATCTATTTTGCCCTATTAATCCTCGTGATAGGATGTCATCGCACAGAACCATTACGCATCGGTTCTAAAGAGTTCACTGAACAATTGATTTTAGCAGAAATCATCGCTCAATTGCTTGAAAGTGAAAAAATTCCCGTTAAGCGTTCCATTCCTTATGGAAATACATTTTCTAATCTGGAAGCCATTAAAAATGGCGATTTGGATTTATATGTAGAATACAATGGTACAGGGCTAATTATGTTAGGTCGTCCGCCTATCAATGATGGTGATAAAGCCTTCGATGAAGTCAAAACGCTTTTTGAACCACTTGGTTTAGCATGGTTGGATCGATTAGGATTTGCCAATAACTATGTATTGCTCATGCGTCGTGATAGGGCTTTGGCTTTAAAAATCTATACAATAAGCGATTTAATAAAAATCAAGCCCAATATTAGAATGGCAATGGATCAGGAATTTGCTGAACGTCCTTTAGATGGATTAACCGCATTGCAACGACGTTATGGACTGCGTCATATACTCCCTTCGATGATAGAGAATAATAAATCTACCATTTATCAAGCCTTATTAGATGGCAACGTGGATGTAACAGAAGGTTTTTCAACGGAAGGACGCATCGAAGATTTTGGTCTCGTGGTACTCAAAGACGATTTGGAATTTTTTCCCGTTTATGAACCATCGCCCGTTGTACGTGCAGACGCTTTAGCACGTTATCCTCAATTGCGTCCTGTACTCGAACAATTGGCTGGACTCATTGGCACCGCCAGTATGCGACAAATGAATCGTGAAGTGGAATTAGAAGGACAAAATTATAAGGCTGTAGCGACCGCTTTTTTGATTAAACATCATTTGATAGATGAACCGATAAAATCTAATACATCTGAAGAACTCATCATCGCCGCAGGGCAACTGAATGAATTGGGTAGAAGCATAAGTAAAGCACTCCGTGCTGTTCGTAAAACTTTACCTGAGCGACGTGTCAAAGTTGTTCAAACGACTGATCCTTTACAACAGATTGTGAAGGGAGACGCTCGCTTAGGCATTTTGAGTGCAGAAGCTTTTTTTGAAATGACCGATGAATTTTTGCCGATTCCCAACGAATCTGTTGAAGCTATTGGTGTTATTGGTACCAGAATGGCTCATATCGTCACTTTAGAAAATAGTTTAACTTCTTCCGTCGCAGCCATTAAAAAGCTCGGCATTGGTCCAGAAAATTCCGCATCTGATCGCACCGCCAAAATGGTATTCACCTCTTTAGGCTTACAGAATCAAATAACGTTCGTGAATAACAAGAATTTCAATCAACAAATTGAAGCCCTCAAAAATCAAAAATTGGATGGCATTTTCCTCATGGTTCCCACTGGACATGAACTACTGATGGAAATTATGAATCAGGGCATTTTTAAATTGATTTCTATCAACGAGTGGCAAGAAGGTAATCATTTAATCCGCTTTCCTTTTTTCAGATTGGCGAGAATTCCAGCGAATACTTATGACAAACAATCACAGATTATCGAAACGATAAGTACACAAATGGTTCTAGCTGGACCAACACCGGTCAGCGAAATTATAGGAAGTAGAGGCCCTGCAACTGTCATTTCTGCTGGTGTTCAACCATTGTCCGAACCGCTATTGGTTCAATTAAGCAAAGCACTCAATACGGGTGAGAAATTAGATCCCGCTTTGCCCTCAGCTAACATTCTTAAACACCAAACGAGTACAGTTTCTAGCCCGATAAACCCTTCTAAAATAGAGTCATTTTTTAACTTTTTAATCATACTGGCGATTATTTTCTTCTTCTATTTGCATGGAAGTAAAAAAGGGAAGGAAAAGTCAATTTGAAGTTTCAACTAAACTAGAATAGTTTTCTTGTTCCCAACTCGCAATGCCATTAAATTAAGGGCAGACACAAGGGCAGACACAGGGTTGCCCTCACTGCCATTAAGTTTTCGAGTCGAGGCTAACGTTTTTTTAAAGAAAAAACGTTAGCCTCGACTTGAGTTTTTTGAAAAAAAACTCAAACCTCGAATGGACTCCAAGGCTTAACTTAATGGCATTGAGGGTTGTCCTACAAAATCTCCACGTATTCAGGGGCTGTAAGGGCATTCGAGGCTAACGTTTTTTGAAGAAAAACGTTAGCCTCGAATCCTGCGTGTTCGCTCTTAACTTAATGGCATTGAGCTTATAGGGTGGGCAACGGGTTGCCCAATGCCATTAAGTTAAGCCTTGG
>JAGLHR010000251.1 GCA_023143415.1 Thiomargarita sp.
CCTTTAGATTTGGAAGTATTTGATTATAAACGATATAATTCAAATCTGAAGGATTCGAGGTTTGAGTTTTTTGAAGAAAAACTCAAACCTCGAATGGATTCCAATAAACATTCCTTAACTTAATGGCAGTGACGCGCCGGCGTGGGAACGCATTCTCGACGCGTCAGCGTCGAAGTGGAACGAGAAAAAAATCCCCATTCATTTTTGCTGCCAAAGATTAGCTCTAACACATCTTAAAATCTCATAACTATACTTACCTTCAAAATCATCAAATACCGGTTTTAAAATATGTTGTTCTTCTATAGGGCGTTCTAAGAGCTTATCTTCAATTTCATGGATTTCTTCTTCCTTTAATTGAACCACTTGACGTAATTTGACTTTTCCCAATTCAATGGCTTGTGAAAGATGAGCATAAATTGTTGCTGGTTTCAGATTGCGTTGTGCTGCGATTTCTTCAAGGCTTAATCCTTGATAAAAGGCATCAAGAGTGGTTTCAGCGCTTTCAGATATGCTGCTTTCATTATTAGATGGTGTTGTGGGGCTGTTTGCTGAGACTTTGTCCCCTTCGTCTAGCAACGTATGTTCGTCTAGCACGTCAATAAAAATTTGACCATAATGTTTTAGTTTAGTGGCACCAACCCCTGCTAATTGTGCAAATTCTTTTAAGGTATGGGGACATTGTACGACTATATCTGTTAAGGTGCTGTCGTGGAATATCATATAAGGGGGAACTTCTTGTGTCGTTGCTAATTCAAAACGTTTAGCACGTAAGGCTTCCCAAAGTTTTTGATCGTTACCCGTCAACGAAATGCTTGACGTTCTACCAAACTTTTTCTCTTTTACTTTCAAAGACTTAACATCTTTTCGTAAATGAATAGTTTGTTCGCCACGTAGTAGGGGGCGAGATTTTTCAGTGAGTTGTAAACTGCCATAGCCATCCACATCAATCTTTATAAAGCCCCTGGCAATGAGTTGTCTATAAACGGAATGCCATTCTCCCTGTTTTAAGTCTTTGCCAATACCATAAGTGCTAACCCGATTATGCCTAAATTTTTCGATACGTTCATTGGTTTTACCGAGTAATACATCAATCAAATAAGCGACACCAAATCGTTGTCCAGTACGATAAACACAAGAGAGGGCTTTTTGGGCGGCTTCAGTCCCTTCCCAGGTTGTCACAGGCTCTAAACAGGTATCGCAGTTGCCACAGGGTTCAGGTAAATGATCACCAAAATAGCTTAACAAGATTTGGCGACGACAAGTGGTGATTTCACAATAACCTAACATGGATTCCAATTTATGTCGTTCTACTCGTTTATGTTGTTCATCCGCCTCGGATTCGTCTAATATGCGTCGTAACATAACCACATCTTGTAAGCCATAAGTCATCCAAGCATTCGCGGGTAGTCCATCGCGCCCGGCTCGCCCTGTTTCCTGATAATAGGCTTCTATACTTTTTGGTAAGTCTAAATGGCAGACAAAACGCACATTGGATTTATCAATGCCCATGCCAAAAGCAATTGTCGCTACAATAATAATGCCTTCTTCACGTAAAAATCGCATCTGATGATGTTTACGCATTTCTTTATCTAATCCAGCATGATAGGGTAAAGCGGACCATCCTTTTTTCGCTAACCATGTCGCAGTCTCTTCCACTTTTTTGCGTGATAAACAATAGACAATCCCAGCATCGCCACGATGTCCTTCTTCTTCGAGAAAATTTAAGAGTTGATCACGGGCTTTTTGTTTTTGCACCACGCGATAGCGAATATTGGGACGATCAAAACCCGCAATAAATTTCTTAGCGTCTTCTAAACCTAAATGGGTGATGATGTCTCGTTGTGTGGGTTCATCTGCGGTGGCTGTGAGCGCGATACGGGGAATGGTAGGAAATCTGTGTTGTAATATGGATAATTCGACATATTCAGTTCGGAAATCATGCCCCCATTGCGAGACACAATGCGCTTCGTCTATGGCAAAAAGGGCGATTTCTGTTGAATCCAAAAATTCTAAAAAGCGGGGAGTCATTAACCTTTCTGGAGAGACATAGAGTAAGTCTAATTCACCTTGACGTAATTGTTTTGAGACGAAACGCGCTTGATTGGATGTTAAAGTGGAATTGAGATGGGCGACACGAACACCAAATTGTTGTAAAGCACTGACTTGATCCTGCATTAAGGCAATCAGAGGTGAAATGATTATTGCTACACCCTGACGGATCATGGCGGGAATTTGATAACAGAATGATTTACCGCCACCTGTTGGCATTAAGACTAAAGCGTTATCACCCGCTAAAATATGGTGGATAATCTTTTCTTGTTCACCACGAAACTGTTGATAGCCAAATACATCGCGTAGGATTTCTTGGGGAGTCATTTCTTGGGGAGTCATTTTTTTACCATTTATTTTAATCTTAATCTTAATCTTAATCGTAGTTACTCAGCCTTGAAATTTATTTCAAGGCTGAAAGCATTCGAGGTTTGAGTTTTTTTTTCAAAAAACTCAAACCTCGAATAGTCTGCTAAAGCAGACTGAAAGAAAACTGACTGAGTGATTTGAATTTTAGCTGGCTAAAGTTTTTTCTTTAAAAAAACTTTAGCCTCGAATGCTGTTAGCCTTGAAATAAATTTCAAGGCAGAGTAGTTACTCTTAATTTTAAAAATTGATTTTATAACATTTTTGGCTCAATAGGTAATGGTATTAACCTTTTTTGATGATCAAGTTTTTAGTCTTCCAAGAATAACTACAAGGATTGTATATAAGAAGGGATTAAAATTGTTTGGGTTTTTAAAATCTTTTTTTTGAGCTTAGAAATTCTGATTCAGAACAAAAATCTCAACTAAAGTTTTTTCGTATCCTATTAAAATTTGGTGGTAGGATTGAAACGTAGGGTGGGTAGGAATGAAATGGAAACCCACCATTAACGGAACGGTGGGTTTCGCTATCGCTCTACCCACCCTACTGCCATCCAATTTTGATAGGATACGTTTTTTCTTTAAAAAAACTTTAGCCGAGATCGGATTTCTTAAAGCTGAGACAATCCTTGTACTCGATCATCAAGTTTTTCGTTTTTCAAGAATAACTACAAGGATTATATATAAGAAGGGATGAGATCGTAGTTGTACTTGCTTTAAATCCTTTTGCTGAGACAATTTTTATCGTTGGTTGAAATGAAATCCCTTCGCTAATACAATCCTTGTAGTTAATGTGTTTTTAAAATCCTTTTTTATATACAATCCTTGTAGTTAATGTGTTTTTAAAATCCTTTCTTATATACAATCCTTGTAGTTAATGTGTTTTTAAAATCCTTTCTTATATACAATCCTTGTAGTTAATATAAAATAGGTAGATTATAAATAGGGTTATTTTTCTGTCAAAAATAGGAAATAACGTTGAAAAACAAAAACTTAAAAAATACAATTCTTTCTCAATTGACACTTTATACAATTTCGTTAAGTGTTTTGATTTTTTTATTGAGTACATCAATACAGTGGATTCTGTCTGATAATGAAAATATTAACCTGAACTGGACTTTAATTATCAACGCGCTAACTCTTAGTTCAATGAGCATTTTTATCGTATATTTTTTTGAATTTAAGGTATCCAGTCCTCTCAAAAAAATCGCCAATTATTTAGAATGCCTTGATTTTGAACATTCAGACAACGCGCTGAATTTGGAACGCCCTCATCATGATGATGAATTAGAGTTGATTGTTAATTCTATTAACCATGCACGTCAATCTTGTGAAAAGATTTGCGAGCGCGAAATCTATACTCAACATTTGCTAAACACGACACTCGTGGGGCTTGCTTTATGGCAAATTAATGGGAGATTGATAACGATTAATCCGGCTTTGGCACGAATGATTGGGCGTACAGTAGATGAAACCTGCACGTTAAATTATTGGAAAGACATTGTTGTCGAAGAGGATGTTGCTGCTGAACAAGCACAATTACAAGCCCTTAAAGCGGGTGAACAGTATGGTCCTGTCGAAAAAGAATATCAGCATAAAGATGGGTATGATGTGCCTGTCAGAATATCTGCCCTGATTATAGAAAAAGAGGGAGAATACTACGCATGGTCTCATATCGAAAATATCAGTGAACAAAAATGGCTGATAACGGATTTGCAACAAGCCAAACAAAAATCGGAGGAGGCAAACCTCGCTAAAAGCCAATTTCTTGCAAACATGAGCCACGAATTGCGTACCCCTATGAATACGATTGTGGGTTGTGCTGAAATGCTCGAAGAAGAAATTAAAGAGTCTGATCAGGATAATTTATTGCAGGATGTCAAAAATGTTCACACTGCGGCTAAACATTTGTTGGCACTTCTTGATGGTATCCTTGATATTTCTAAAATTGAAGCGGGCAAAATGCAGTTATATTCTGAACGCTTTGATTTAAAGAATATGATTCAAAATACGATCACGACAATTCAGCCTGTGATAGAAAATAAAGCCAATGCTTTGCGTATTTTATGGGATGAGGATTTGGGTGAAGTCTATACTGATCTGAGCAAAGTGAGGCAAATTATATTCAATTTACTGAATAATGCTTCTAAATTCACTAAACAAGGTATCATTACGCTAGAAGTGAGGCGGCAAAGGGAAAAGAATGAGGACGATGATTGGATTATTATTAGCGTGAGTGATGAAGGCGTTGGTCTCACGGAAGAGCAAAAATCAGATTTATTTCAAGTCTTTACCCAAGCAGATGCTTCTACGAGCCGCAATTATGGTAGCACAGGTTTAAGTTTAGCGATTACTAAACATTTCACGCAAATGCTAGGGGGCAATATCAATGTCAAAACGGAATTGGGTAAATCTTGTCATTTTACAGTACGTTTACCTGCACTTATGATCGTTGAGAAACAAGAAGACGTTGCTAGTGAAACACCGCTTAGGATGCCAGATATCCCTATGGAAAGCGGCGTACTTTTGGTCATTGATGATGATGAAACGGTGCGTGAATTACTCACGATTTACCTCAGCAAGATTGGCTATCATGTGGTAACGGCATCAAGTGGTCAAGAAGGGTTGAAATTGGCTAAAAAACTGCGCCCTGATACGATTACCTTGGATGTGATGATGCCTGGTATGGATGGTTGGCAAGTATTGTCTAAGCTCAAGGCTGATCCTGATTTGGCACATATCCCTGTTATCATGTTGACGATGACGGATGATCAAAATATCGGTTATTCTTTAGGGGCTGCTGAATTTCTAAATAAACCTATCACTCGTTCTCAATTAATCAAGGTGTTGCGTAAATATCGCTCAAAGAATGCCTCTTGTACTGTGATGGTGGTGGAGGATGAGCCGATTACCCGTGAAATGATGGTACGCATGATTCATAAGATGGGTTGGCAAGTAATTGAGGCAGAAAATGGTAAAATCGCTTTACAACTTATGCAAGAGCGACAGCCCGATTTAATTTTGTTAGACTTAATGATGCCGCAGATGGATGGATTTGAATTTATTATTCAGTTGCAACAGCATAAAACTTGCTCATTAACGCCAGTTGTGGTGTTGACTGCTAAAGACATTACTGTTGAAGATCGCCTTTGGCTCAGTAATCGTGTAGAGACGGTGTTTCAAAAGGGTGCTTATAGTCGCGACGAGTTACTCACTGAACTGAGGCAGTTATTGGTTCGTGTTGCTATACCAAAAACGGAGTAAGGACTGTGTTTTAGTTTGGATAGATTTTGGAGTACAACGCTTCAGCTTTGAACGTTTTGGAGTACAACGCTTTAGCTTTGGACGTTTTGGAGTACAACGCTTCAGCTTTGGACGTTTTGGAGTACAACGCTTCAGCTTTGGACGTTTTGGAGTACAACGCTTCAGCTTTGAAAGGAAATGAAAAAAACGATAACAATGCGATTTTTTGTTATAAACACGTTTAAAATCAAGTAGTTAATATAAAATTGGCGTTGTTTTTTTTGAAAAACGTCCAAAGCTAAAGCGTTGGACTCCAGTAAACGTCCAAAGCTAAAGCGTTGAACTCCAATAAACGCTCAAAGCTAAAGCGTTGAACTCCAGTAAACGCTCAAAGCTAAAGCGTTGGACGGAAAAAATTCAACTCTTAATTCGTACTTTAATAGAACAATGTAATGAGTAAAAAGCGTTTTAGCAAAAGTAGTCAGCGTTGGATCCAAGAACATAGAACTGATCGATATGTTAAACAAGCTAAAGAAGCGGGTTATCGTTCACGGGCTGTTTACAAACTGGCACAAATTGATGTCCGTGATCATTTGTTCCAGCCTAACATGACTGTTATTGATTTAGGAGCGGCACCTGGTGGTTGGTCACAATGGATCAGCCAACGTTTCCCTCATAAAATTCGCGTGTTTGCCCTGGATATTTTACAGATGGATCCTCTACCTGATGTCACGTTTATTCAGGGCGATTTTCGAGAACAAGTCGTGGTTGATAACTTGCTAAATCAATTAGCTCATAATAAAGCTAACCTTGTAATATCCGATATGGCACCCAATATTAGTGGTATGAAAGCAATTGATCAGCCCCGCATTATGTTATTGGCAGAACTCGTCGAAGATTTTGCTTATGATGTGCTTGCTCCAGATGGGCATTTATTAACTAAAGTGTTCCAAGGGGAAGGTTTTGATGCTTATATTAAGGCATTAAAACCCCACTTTAAGCAAGTTATTATCCGCAAACCAGAGGCTTCACGTTCTCGATCATCTGAAGTTTATGTGCTTGCCAAGCATTACCTGACTCAGTGATCAGAATCAAAGTTAATGGTTTCGAGGTTTGAGTTTTTTTTCAAAAAACTCAAACCTCGAATTATGAATTATGAATTATGAATTAAATCAATCATTTAAAAAAGACATTCATAACTTATTACACAACGTTTTTTAAAATCCGTTTTAAAAATCAGTGTAACGACTCAGGGCAACCACAAGGGATTGCCCCTACATCAGAAGATTTTCGTCACTCGATTTATGAAT
>JAGLHR010000252.1 GCA_023143415.1 Thiomargarita sp.
GAAAATATTCATCGGGCAAATCCCTGTGGTTGCCCTGAGTCGTAGGGGCAATCCCTTGTGGTTGCCCTGAGCCCACCATCTGAGGCCGACTAAAGCGTTGAACTCCAATTGAGGCTAAAGTTTTTTGAAGAAAAACTTTAGCCTCAAAATCACTTTTCCAAAGTTGAACACGAAAATTTCAACGCTTAATTCACATCAACTTTTTATTTCTGCTTCTCTAATATAATCAAGCGGTTACTCAGTTCATCAAACTGTTCTTTTAGCTGATGAAGAGTTATGCTCGGTTGCAATGTCTCCTTTGGAATCTCTTTTGGAGATTCTGGTTTAGGTGGAACTTCGCTTTTAGGTGAAGTTTCGCCATTGTTATCAGGAGCAATGTTGTTTTGAATACGACGACGATTACGCCGTTTTTCAATAATTAACCAAGTTGTTGTTATTATAGAGAGAAGAATGCTGAAAGCTAAAATCATATAGAGAATGAAATCCCGTCTTGATTCTATGGTAATTGTCCTTATCGCATTTTTAGCCCCATCTTCTGCTTTTACAAACGCATCTTGGACAACTTTAACGGCTTTCTTAGCTTTGTCAATTTCCAGATCAGTTTTTTGGGTATTGTTCACTTTTAAAGCTCTTTTCGCTGCCTCAATCGCTTTTTGAGCAATCAACGCTTTTCTCGCCGTTTCATGAGCCGCTTGTACTGCATTCTTGGCTGCTTTTCTTTTTCTGTCGATTTCATCAACAGGAATGCCAGCACATTCAGCAGTTTTAACCGCTTCTTGAGCATTGTCAGCATATCGCTTTGCTTTATCAGCAAGCCATTGAATTTGTTGAACAGTTTGTTGAACAGTGACTATTTTCTCATTTGCATTATAAATCTGTATAGCTTTAGAGGACATTTGGTTAAACCACGTCTTAAAAGAAACGTAGAATTCCTTATGTTTTTCGTCAGGTTTGCCCAGATATTTTGCTAATGCAAAGCTTTCTTGTTTTGTCACCCAAGCCTTTTGTCGGTTGATGTTACTCGTCGCTTCGACACTTGGATTGAGAAAATGTGAAAAAGCCATCCTATAATCTTCATTTTTAAAAAAATCATAAGCCGTTATTTGGTAGAGACGGTATAAACGATATTTCTTCTTATCTTCGCCTTTCCAGTGTTCACTTATTCCTTTTCTAAGAATAAAACGCATAAAATTAGGGTTTTTATCACCACGGCTTCCAACCTCTTCAAGTATTTTGTCCATTTGAGTAATTAAAGGTTGCGCCCACTTGTTTCTAACCATTTCCCAAGTATCTTTTCCTGGATCATTTACACTCCAGAGGCTAAATTCTGGTTTATTAACTTGTGGATATTCATCTAATGTGTATTGTCGCCCAATTTTTACTCCACCACCAACAGCATCTTTTATTAACTTGAATTCTCCCCGCAAGGCAATCCATCCAAGTTGGGCATCAAGCCCAGGTATGCGAACAATCTGGAAACGATAAGAACCGACATTTAATTCAGCGGGTTTAATGGGGTTGGCTAATCCCCAGTTTCCATTTCTAGGCTTGTACATGACAAAAGCATAGTATGCCACTTCTGTCTCAGCCGTTTTAGGCTTTTCAGTTGTTTTAGCCGTTTCAGCAAAGGCATTGGGCAATGCAAGGGCAGCAATAATATAGATAGATAAAAAGAGCGTATTTTTGAATAGGTTGATCATGATAAATTCTCTATAGTGATGTTACGCAGATGCCTTAAAATGGGGAAGTTGCCACTGATAATGCGAATTAAGAGTGAAAATAGGAGTACAACGCTTCAGCTTTGGGCGTTTTGGACAAAGTTGATGTTGGATACCAAA
>JAGLHR010000253.1 GCA_023143415.1 Thiomargarita sp.
ACTTATGTATAACGATGAGCGCGCTGGCGTGGGAACGCCTTGGCGACGCGCCAGCGTCGCGTAACCCACAGGACGCTGGCGCGTCCCGAATCGGTTCCCACGCCGGCGCGTAGGAACCAGAAAATTGTGTAAAATCAAACAGTTGAAAACATATTTCTGATGCATTAGACTCCAATTTCAAATCCAAAGCGTTGGACTTCAAAAAACCTCCAAAGCTAAAGCGTTGGACTCCAAAAAACCTCCAAAGCTAAAGCGTTGTACGGAAAAATACGCCCAAAGCTGAAGCGTTGGACGGAAAAATGTTGGAAGGTTAATTAACTCTTGCTCACTTTTTTTGAGGGTATTAATTATAAGATTTTACCCAATGTGGAAGTTTTCTCCTTTTTACCATTTAACCAGTCTAAATATTCTTTTACACCTTCTTCTACGGTTTTAAAAGGTTTGTTATAACCGATTTCACGCAATGCAGTAATATCTGCTTGAGTAAAGCTCTGATAGCGGTTTTGCAAATGTTCTGGGAAGGGAATGTATTTAATCGTACCCTGTCCATGCCAAGCAATAGCGGCGCGTGCAACGTCATTAAAAGTTTGAGAACGTCCTGTGCCCACATTGAGTATCCCTGATTTTTCGGGATTTTCCATCAACCACAAATTGAATTCTGCCACATCACTGACATAGACAAAATCACGGCGTTGTTCCCCATTGGCGTAGCCGTCACAGCCTTCAAATAATTTGACTTTCCCTTCTGTGAGTAGTTGTTGATTAAAGTGGTAGGCGACACTCGCCATACTGCCTTTATGCTGTTCACGGGGACCATAAACATTAAAGTAGCGTAAGCCGACAATTTGTGACGGGCTGATGCCAATAAAGCGGCGCACATATTGGTCAAATAAAAATTTCGAGTAGCCGTACACATTCAGGGGTGCTTCAAGGTGACGTTCTTCTTTAAATACTGTGCCACTCCCATAAACAGAGGCACTGGAGGCGTAAATAAATGGCACATGACGCGCTAAACAATAATGTAGCATTGTTTTGGAAAAGTCATAATTGTTTTTCATCATGTAATGCCCATTCCATTCGGTTGTACTTGAACAAGCCCCTTGATGAAAAAATGCCCTTATTGAATTGGCAAAATATTCGTGTGTCGTTATCCGTTTCAAAAAGTCGTCTTTTTCTTGATAGTCGTAAATGTCACAGTCTATTAAGTTCTTAAATTTTTCTCCTTTTGTGAGGTTATCCACAACCAAAATCTTTGTATAGCCTTGTTCATTAAGTGTTTTGACAATATTACTGCCGATAAATCCAGCACCGCCTGTGACAATAATCATCGTTTTAATTTTTCTCCTGTAGTTGTCTCTTGCAAGGCAGCAATGATAGCTGTCGTAGAGCAGCCTTCTAAAAAATCCAATGTCAAAACACGCCCACCCTGTGCAAGCACGCAATCACTTCCAGCAATTTGCTCAATTTGATAGTCGCCCCCTTTAACTAAAATATCGGGTAATATCTGACAAATTAAGTTTTCAGGCGTTTCTTCAGCAAAGGGGAGTACCCAATCGACACATTCAAGTGCCTGTAATACGGTCATTCTTTTATCTAAGCTGTTGATTGGACGACTATTTCCTTTAATACGGCGTACTGAATCATCATCATTAATCGCAACAATTAAGCGATCTCCTAATTGTCGTGCCTGTGTTAAATATTGAATATGCCCAGCATGTAGAATATCAAAACAGCCATTAGTCATCACTATTATTTCGCCCTTAGCTTGAGCCGCTTTGACTGTTGTTTGTAAAGTCGATATTTCATGTCTTTTCTTTTTATGGTGCAAGGCATATTCAAGTTCTTCTATACTGACTGTCGCAGCACCTAGTTTAGTGACTGCTATACCTGCTGCTAGATTAGCTAATGCGGTGGCACTATTCCAATCTTGCCCTGCGGCTAAACCCGCGGCTAAGACACCAATTACTGTATCACCGGCACCTGTCACATCAAAGACTTCACGCGCATGAGCGGATAAATGCAAAGGGGGATGGTTTTCTCGCAGTAAGGTTATGCCGTCTTGGCTACGGGTAATTAATAGGGCTTCTAGTTTTAAATGTTCACGTAAATTTTGCCCTTTTTCAACCAATTGCGTTTCTGTGGCACAGGAGCCAACGACGGATTCAAATTCTGCTAGATTAGGTGTGATAACCGTTGCCCCGCGATATTTTTTAAAATCATCTCCTTTAGGATCGACTAAAATGGGTTTATTCGCTGCACGAGCGCAATGAATTAATGCAGACGGATCAGCTAATGTTCCTTTGCCATAATCGGATAGAATAACAACATCAGCAGTGTCAATATAGCCCTGCATTTGCGTTAATACGGATTCTGTCTCTAAATCAGTAAAACTATCTTCAAAGTCAAGCCGTATTAATTGTTGATGACGACTGAGGATTCGTAATTTGGTTACTGTAGGCACATTGCTTAATCGTGTAAAAGCGCAATCTATGCCCTTTGTTGTCAATTGTGTGAAGAGACGATCCGCTGCCTCATCGTTGCCTGTCACACTGACTAAGGTAACTTGTGCGCCCAATGCCCTGATATTAAAGGCGACATTACCAGCACCTCCGGGCAATTCTTCTTGTTGTTTAATGTGAACGACAGGAACGGGTGCTTCTGGTGAAATACGCGATGTAATACCATGCCAGTAACGATCTAGCATGACATCGCCTATAATTAGAATATGGGCAGATTGAAATGTTGGAATATCCATTTTTAATGGTAAATGGTTTTTAATGGTAAATGATAAATGGTAAATGGTAAATGTTTTGGAGTTCAACGCTTTAGCT
>JAGLHR010000254.1 GCA_023143415.1 Thiomargarita sp.
AAGAAAAAACTTTAGCCTCGAATCCTTTATGGTTGCCCTGAGTACGTTTTTTGAAAAAAAATACCCCTACGAAAATCCGACAATTTAACAGCGCGGAGTATATATACAATCCTTGTCGTTATTGTCTTTGGTAAAAAACTTGATCATCAAGTGATATGAATTTAATAACGACTCTGCTGCAAGGCAATAATTCTATCTTCAAGCGGCGGATGGCTTCTAAAAAGACGCTGTATCAAACTTTTACTCTTGCTTGCATTAATACCAAAAGCCGCTAATTGATCCGGTAAATTTCCCGTATCTCCCATTTGTAAGCGTTTCAAGGCTGCAATCATTTTGTTTGCACCGACTATTCTCGCTGAACCGGCATCTGCGTGAAACTCTCGATGGCGCGAGAACCACATCACAATAATATTGGCGAGAAAACCAAGTACGAGTTCGGCAACCATACTGCCAATATAGTAACCTGGACCATATCCCTGCTTATTTTTAAAGAGTACCCGATCAACTATTTGACCAATGACTTTTGCTAGAATAAGTATAAAAGTATTGATTACCCCCTGAATAAGAGCAAGCGTTACCATATCACCATTAGCAACATGGCTTATTTCATGGGCTAACACTGCTTCAACTTCCTGTTGTTCCATTGCATGAAGTAAACCGGTCGTGACGGCGACTAATGCGCTATCACGTCTCATACCCGTTGCAAAGGCATTGACAGATTCTGAATCATAAATAGCGACTTCTGGCATACCAATTCCCGCTGATTGTGCTTGACGACGTACTGTATCCAATAGCCATGCTTCAGCGGAATTGCTCGGTTCTTCTATGATATGCGCTCCTGTCATTTTTTTCGCCATCGTTTTAGACAGTGCTAACGAAATAAATGAGCCGCCCATACCTAATATGAGTGCAAAAATCAGCAATTCTACAGTATTATTGGCACCGAGCATGGGTAAAATAAAACCGAGTAATGTTAAAACGGCTAAATTTGTTCCAAGAAATAATGTTATCGTTTTCATGTTTGGTTATCAGTTCGATGTTTTTTCAATATGCGTTTTTAAAAGATTGCGAAAAACAGCAGGTTCTTTAATATGTGTGATTTCGCCGGGACGTGGAAAATGCTGGTCTTGTAAACGCGATAACCAAAATCGTAATGCCGCCGCTCGTAATATTACCGGCCAAGCATCATATTCGAGCGGAGTCAGTGAGCGATTTTCAAGATAGCCATCAAATAGGGCTTGTACCCGTTTCTCATCTAAACGCGCATTTGGCTGACGACACCAATCATTTACCGTGATAGCAATATCATAAATGAAGACATCATTGCACGCATAGTATAAATCAATAATGCCAGATAATGTGTCACCTTCAAACAGGGCATTATCCCGAAACAAATCGGCATGAATAACCCCAGTTGGTAATGTGATATTTTGATAATTGGCTTGGAAATCTAATTCCGCTTTTAGCAGCACAGCATCATTGGTATCCATAAGAGGAAGCACCCGCTTGGCGGTGATTTTCCACCAATGAGGACCGCGTTCATTAGAACGATGATATGGAAAATCCTTGCTGACGGAATGCAACCGCCCTAGTGAATAGCCTACTGCATGACATTGTGCAAGGTTTGGTTCCTCAACATCATTACCACGCAAACGTTTAACGAGGGCAGCGGGTTTATCATTCAGTTGGCGCAAATAATGCCCTTCATTATCAGCTAATGGATGGGCACTTGGAATATTATGTTCGGCAAGATAAGCCATTAATTCGAGAAAATAGGGCAATTCTTCATCGCCCAAATATTCAAACAAGGTTAGCACAAATTCACCTGCCGAAGTGGTGACAAAGTAATTGGTATTTTCTATGCCAGCACTGATACCTTGATAGGCGACTAAATGGCCTAAATTGTAATGACGCAAAAAATCTTCAAGTTGATGGCGTTCAACGAGCGTATAAACAGACATATTCAGTTATTAATTTGAGGTAGTGATGTTTCGAGGTTCGAGTTTTAAAAAAAATTCAGAAACCAAGAACCTATCCGGCCCTATTCAAAAATGCGGAACCATGAATAAAAATCGTTTGGTTTTTAACCAAAAAACGAGGGTTAAGAAATCCTTTCAAAAAATCGGATTTCTAAAAAAATGAATAGGGCCGGATAGGTTCAAGTTTCTGCCAGAAATTTGGTTTATTTTCAGTGAAAACTCGGTTTTTTAGGAATGAGAATTGAATAATACACGACGAGGTTTTAGTCTTCAAAAAAACTAAAACCTCGTCACTAAACCTGACAGATTTGGCTTGAAAATTATAGTTATCCAGAAAAGTTTTGCCTGCAAAAAATCTTTCTAAAAAATCGGATTTTTAAGTTGCAATATTTATCTGGATAACTATATTAAAGCTTCATTTCTTAGTTAGAACCTCGACATGGATTGAAAAAAATTTTAGCCTCAAAATCAGTTTACTCATAAAACTTTTTTAAAGTTTCAGGCTCCACGCCCAAAGCATAACCTAATCGTAAACCCCACATCAACAAAATCGTCCATAGAATACCCTCTTGTTCCCAACGACGACTTGAGGTAATCACAGGCGTTCGTATGCAGAAAGGACGACTAAAACGTTTGAGTTGATGAGTTAAGGCGATAGCTTCCATAAAAGGAATATCAGGAAATCCTTTGATTTGTCTATATAAGCTGCGCTGCACAAAAATGGCTTGATTCCCTGTCACAATGCCCGTTAAACATGAGCGCAAATTCATTAAACGCTCTATCACACGCAGTAGCAATGCCCGCCCTGATAGGCGCACATTAAAACGTCCCCATTTTCGTTTTGATAACCCTTTAATGATCAAAGCATCGGCTTGTGCAGGTAAATGCGTATCGGCGTGTAAAAACAAAAAAATGTCGTGACGGGCAAATCTGGCACCCAAATTCATCTGCTGCGCTCGCCCAGTTTTACTAAGCAAAACGCTATCCACTAAAGGCGCAGCTAAAGTTCGCGTATTATCTGTGCTACCGCCATCGACTACAATCACTTCATGCCCAGCTTCACGCAATGATTGAAGTTCTTGTAAAATCTCAACAATGATAGTTTGCTCATTTAACGTGGGGATAATAATTGATAAAAATCCATTCTTCAAGACAAGGCTCCTTTCCACAACGACTGCCCTGTAACCGGATTAATGGTTAATGGTTAATGATGAATGATTAAGGTTCTTGCAAAACTCTGAACACACGAGGTTTAAGCGATTTTTGAAAAAAATCGGATTTCTCAGCTAGGGGACAGCGCAACAAATAACTGAC
>JAGLHR010000255.1 GCA_023143415.1 Thiomargarita sp.
ATTGTCGATTTCCACATCGGATGTTGGATAGCAATTTGACAATGGATTTGAACAAACTGACTTATCTCTCCCGTCTGCCCAATGGAAGGGCGGTGATTTTGCAGGCATTGAATGGAGCCCCTTTGACGCTTTCATTACTGGCAAATCGCTTTGGTGTCGAGCAGATGTTAAAAACGACGCAAAGCACCCAATTTGTAATCTCTTTACTTTATTATTTGGGCATTTTAACATTGGATGGGCAAACCGAATTGGAAGAACTGCGTTTCAAAATCCCCAATTTGGTGGTGCGAGAACTTTATGTGGAACATCTTTTTGAGAAGCTGTTACCTGAAGATGTTGAACGCGAAACCATTCGTGAAATGGCGAAAGAGTTTTATCAAACCGGCGATTTGCAACCCATCTGTGATTTGATGGAACAGCGTTATTTTGAGGTGTTTGACAATCGTGATTACAAGACAGCAAATGAATTGACGATTAAAACGGCTTTTTTAACCGCGCTTTTTGATGATGTTTGGTATATAATGGATTCAGAAATGCCCTCTCGACGGCGATATACTGATTTAACGATGATACTTCGCCCAGACTTTCGTCACTTGCCACTACGAAATTTTCTTTTTGAATTCAAACATTTAAAATTATCGGATGTCAAATTAAGCGGTGCGGAAGTGAAAAAGTTGAGCCTGACAGAATTGGACGCCCTGGAACATGTTAAGGAAAAAAAGGCGGAAGCGGAGAAGCAATTGCTGGATTATCAAACCGATTTGGAATCAAAATATGGTGAGGCGTTAAAATTACAACTCATCAGTGTTGTGACGGTGGGATTTGAACGGGTTTTGTGGGAAACGGTGGTGTGAATGGTGAATGAAAAAATTCAATAAAGTCAGGTAGGGTGGGCAAACCACGTTTGCCCTACCTAACTACAAGGATTGTATATAAAAAAGGATTAAAAACGAGTATCGATCCAATCCTTTCTTATATACAATCCTTGTAGTTATTGTTTGGGTAACGAGTAAAAGGGCTTCAAGAAATCCGATTTTTTCAAAAAATCGGATTTCTTGAAATCACTAATCAATCTATTCCAACGCACCACTCAAGTTAGTCAAAGCACCACTCGGTGAACGAATCATCAGCATCAGTTTGATACCCGTCGCAGGGGCGGTAATCTCTAATGTTGCTCGTGCAGTCCAAGGTTCTGTGCCGACGGCTTCCGCTAACATTGATTGCGAAAGAGCGACTGAAGAATCGG